>JADGCD010000003.1 GCA_015229165.1 Nitrospinota bacterium
AAGAGCCAGGCGGCCACCGGCGCTCCCGAGACCCCCATCGCCACGAATATGAGAATGAAACCGAGCAGGGAGAGGAGGGCGACGAAAATCCCTTGTTTCGCCGCTCCGGCGGCGCCCTTCCCGTCGGCGCCCAACGCGAAACCGACGATCAGCGCAAGGAAAAAGGGAATGATCTGCATCAGGCAGAATATCCAGACGGAGAAATAGTTCCCCACGGCGCCGAAGAATGCGTCGCTGCCGGTCATGCCCCCTCTCCCGCCGACGGAGCCCCGAAAATGGTGTCGAGCCCGCCGGTCATCTGCCCCCACGTCTCGATCTTGCCGACATGAATGAACCGGACGATCCCCCCACCATCGACAAAGATCGTGGTGGGGGTCACCTGCACACCGGCGGACTTGGCGATATCTTCGCCCGCCTCGCTGGTGATGACCGGGAAGGCCAACGTATGGAGCCGGACGAACTGCTCCAACCGTTCGGGCTGATCCTGTATCCCAACCCCGACGACTGAAAGACCCCGGTCCCGGTACTCTTCCTCCGCCCTTTTCACCCACCCGATCGACTCGTGGGAGCAGGGACACCAGTTGGCGAAGAAGAAGTAAAGGAGGGGCTTGCCCGCAAACGACGATCCCGTCAAGGAAACGCCCCCCCTGCCGCTGGCCTCGAAGGGGGGGAAAGGATCGCCGACCTTTAATGTTTCATTAATCGATGCATCATTTGAGACGACGTAGTTGAACAGAATATTCAGGATCAGCGCCAGGGCGAGCAATAGAATGATCTGGTTGCGTCTGCCAAGGAGAAACGTCTCTCCTCCGGCCTGTTCGTCGCTCATCCTGTTTCACCGCCAGAAGGTTGTCGATACCGGCTCGCCGCCCGACCGGTCACGGCGCGGAAGGGGTTCCCGTATTCCCGTCGGACTTGCCGAGCTGCTTCTGGAGCTCTTCGGCTCCGGACATGTGCCCCATTTTCAGCTTGTCCATCTTCATGAGAACCGATTCGATGGGGCGTTCGGCGACCGGCGTCTTGTAGAGGGCAAACAGCGCAGGATAGTCGCCGATCAGCTTTTTCATGTCCTCCTCCCGGAAGTCGGACTCCCAGTTCCCAACTAGTGCATTCCAGACTTGGGCGATGACCACCGCCTGCGCCTCCGTCACCCCGCGAAACTCCAGATCGGGGCGGGTCTTCCGGTAGTTCTGGACGAAGCTTTGCATGTGGGGAACCACCGCCACGAACGGCGCGCCGCACCGGGAGCAGTACATCTTGATCCGCTCCTCGGAATGGCACTGGGTGCAGACCTTCTTCGCCAGCGCATAGGCCTCCGTCGGCTGGTACTCGACATACCCGGACGCCTTCAGCCAATCGAGGGCTTTCGCCCGGAGCGGATTGTCGACATTGGCGACCACCCCTAGAGCCACCGCAAACACAAGGGCGACAGTGATCGGGATGATTTTCCGCTTTCGATCAGAGGATGACGTTTCGTTCAGTTTCATTCCGTTTGAAGAAGCAGATTGCGTGCCAGCATGCCCACCACCCGAACGATTTCCGGGCAGTGCCCGCTCAGATCGCTTCCAACGCGGTTGGTATATTCCTTGCTCCCCCCTGTCGCCAGATGCAATGCGGGTTTTTCAGGAGAGGGGCATTACGACCTATGTACCGAAACATTCTTGTGACCCTGGACAACTCCCGCTACTCGCTCTGGGGGCTGGAGCGGGCGCTGGAGCTGGCGACGAATTTCAAGGCGACACTCGTGGGGAACCATGTCTACGCCTCCCGGCTTCACGAGAAGCGCTTCGTCCAGATGGAGCCGGGACTGCCGGCCCAGTATCAGGAGCCTGCGGAGCTGCAGAAGCAGCGGGACATCCACGCCGAGCTTATCGAACGGGGATTGCAGGTCATCTCCGATTCCTACCTCGACGTCTTCCAGAGCCGGTGCGACTCGAGCGGCGTCGCCTGCTCCCGCAAGATGATGGAGGGGAAGAACTATCTTGAACTGGTGAGAGACATCGACCAGTCGTCCTACGACCTGGTCGCCATCGGGGCCAGGGGGCTGGGCGAGGTGGAGGACGCGGCCCTCGGATCGGTCTGCGAGCGGGTGACGCGGCGGATTTCCATCGACGCGCTGGTCATGAAAAACGACAAGCCGCTGCGCGGCGGGCATGTGGTGGTCGGTGTTGACGGCAGCGAACAGTCGTTCGCCGCCGTCGCCTCGGCCATCGCCATGTGCAAGCACATGGGGTGCCGCATGACACTCCTTGCGGTCTTCGATCCCTTCTTCCATTACAAGGCGTTCGACACCATCGCCGAAGTCCTCTCGGAGGAGGCGGGAAAGACCTTCCGGTTCGACGAGCAGGAGAAGCTCCACAAGGAGATCATCGACTCGGGGCTCGAGAAGATCTACCGGGACCATCTGGATACCGCCGCGCTCATGGCGAAGAAGGAGGGGATCGAGGCCGCCTCCGAATTGCTGGCGGGCAAGCCGTACCACGCGATTCTTCAGTGGATCGGGGACCGGGAGGTTTCCCTGCTCGCCCTCGGCAAAGTGGGCGCCCACTGCGTGGACGAACAGGATATCGGCTCAAACACCGAAAAGCTGCTCCGCTACGCCCCCTGCAACGTCATGCTGGTCAGCCGGAAGGTCAAGCCCGATGACGACGCCGACATGCCGTTGGCCGAGCTGAACTGGACCGACGAGGCCCAGGAGATGCTGATGCGGGTTCCGGGCTTCGTCCGGAACATGGTCCGGGGACACATGGAAAAGAACGCCCGCAACGCCGGGGCCGACACCATCACCGGGGCGATGATGCGGGAGGCCCGCGAAAAGATGGGAATGTGACATGACGTTCGTCCCCTACGCCGTCTCGTGGAACCTGACCGGCCGCTGCAATCTGGCGTGCGACCATTGCTACCTCGACGCCAACGCCCGCACCTGCGGCGACGACGGGGAGCTGACCACGGAGCAGGCGATCGACACGGTGGGCCAGATCGCCGCGCTAAACCCCGAATCGGTCCTCATCCTGACCGGGGGGGAGCCGCTCTTGCGCCACGACCTCGACCGGATCGTCGGGGCGGCCGCGGCGGCCGGGTTGATGGTCGTTCTGGGAACCAACGGCGTCCTGCTCGACCGGAGCGCCGCACGGCGGCTCAAAGAGGCGGGACTCGCCGGTGTCGGCGTCAGTATCGATTCGCTCGACCCCCTGATCCACGACACCTTCCGGCGGAAGCGCGGAGCCCTTTCGGCGTCCATGCAGGGGCTCGCTTTCGCCCGCGAGGAGGGGTTAAGCGTCCAGGTGCAGACCACCGTCATGCGGTCGAACATCCGGGACATCCCTCTCATCGCCCAGTGGGCCCACCATATCGGCGCGAAGGTCTTCAACCTCTTCTTCCTCGTCTGCGTCGGACGGGGGGAGCAGATGACCGACATTTCGCCGACGCAGTACGAAGAGACGCTGCGCTGGGCCGCCTCGGAGAAGGACCGCTTTCCCGGCATGATGGTCCGCCCCAAATGCGCCCCCCACTTCAAGCGAATCCTCCACCAGAACAACCCGGACGACCCGCTCCTCTCCACCTATGTCGCCGCCTGCCGGGCCGGAACCCACTACCTGCGGATCACCCCGCACGGCGCGGTGACCCCCTGTCCCTACATGGAGACCCAGGCCGGCTCGCTGACGCGGACCTCGTTGTCCGCCATATGGGCCGACGCGCCGGAGTTGACCCGGTTCCGCCGCCCCGATTACGAAGGGAAATGCGGACGGTGCCGCTACCGGCTCCTCTGCGGCGGTTGCCGCGCGCGGGCGCTGGCGACGGTCGGCGACCCGATGGGGGAAGACCAGTGGTGCGTTTACGAGCCGGTCGGCGTCGAGGCGCCCATCACCACCGTCGATACCGACGCCAAATTCGGCGTAAAAGGTGAAAGCAGCCTGGCGTGGGACGCCGACGCCGAGGCGATACTCGGGAAGATTCCCTTTTTCGCCCGCCCGATGGTCCGGATGGGGGTCGAGCGCCGGGCGATGGCGGAGAAGGTCGAACGAATCACCCTCGAATACTTCCGGCGCGTCTCCCCCTCCCCCCGGATGTTCGGCGACGCGGCGCCCCCCTCCCCCGTCACGGTCGAAACGGCGACGGACGCCGCCGAAATTCCGTGGACGCCGGACGCGAAGGAGCGGGTCTCCCATGCGCCCGAGTTCGTCCGCCCCGGCATCCCGAAGCTGATGCAGAAACGGGCGTGCGAACGGGGCAAAACGGTCATCGACAGCGCGTTCCTGAGCGAAATCCGGGACGAGTCAATGATGCTGGCCTCCCGGCGGATAAAGAAGCTCGGAATCGACGAGCTTTCCATGGACGCATGGGACGCGGCGCGGAAGAAGCTTTTCGCCAAATCCCCTGAGAAGATTCAGGTCATCGATACCATCACAGAGCTGCTCAACGGCCGCGAACAGAAGAACGGACCTATCGTCGAACGTTTTTCCGGCTACATGGCCGACTCCCTGGGGAAAAAGCTCGGGTGGTCGAAAGAAGCGCGCCTGCGCATGGAGCGTGCGCCCGCCTTCGTCCGGGAGAAGGCGGCCCGGGCGGTGGAAGGATTCGCCCGGGAGAACGGATACCGGATCGTGAACGAAGAAGCATTGGACAAAGCGCTGGCGCAGATGCCTTTTGGCGCCATGACCGGCGCGTCGCCGTCGCCCGACCGGACGTAATCACCGGCGCCTACCGACAAACGTACAACGAGGAACAGATCATGACCATTCGCAGGACTTCTTCACGGCTTCAGCCGCACCCCTTGGCGACCCGTCTGCTGATCGGCGGTTTCGCATCGCTGATAACGCTTCTGCCGACAGCGGCGTCGGCGGAGCATCAGGTGGCCGACGAACATGAAGTCCATTTCGACAGCGCCACCGAAAAGCAGATCGGCAAAGAAACGTTGCACGAGCTGTCGCAGTTCTTCCACGATGCGGAAATCGCATTGGAGACGGAAGACATGGACGCCATCATGGCCCTCTACTCGGACGGTTACGCCAACGGCCCTCACAACAAGGCGTCGCTGATCCCGATCTGGAAGCGGATCTTCCGCGACTTTGACAACCTCTACACCAAACACAACATGCGCGTCGTCACCGAGTCGGGCGATAGTCCGGTGATGATCATCCGGTGCAGCGGCATCCTGATGGGGACCCCCAAGGGGGAGTCGAATGCGGTCGCCATTGCGCTCGACTACTGGATCAACAACGACCACATCCTCGTGAAGGAAAAAGGGACGTGGCGTCTCGTCGGCACCACCGGAAAAGAGCAGAAACGGTTCGGGTTCGACACGCCGATCCATCCGCTTTTCTGAACCGAAACAAAGGGGGCCGCAATGAACATCCGGTACACACCCGCTCTTGCGCTGATGGCGGTCATCGCAGCGGGCTCTTCCGACGTGGTCGCCGCCAAGGATCACGGACTGGCCACGTTCAGGGACAAGCTGAGCTACAGCATCGGCGCCCAGATCGGCGGCAACCTGAAGCGGGACAAGCTCGATCTGGAGATCGAAACGGTTCTGCGCGGCGTGAAAGACGCCTTCCTTGCCAAGGGATCCGTCCTGACGACGGAGGAGATGCAGGAGACGCTCGTCGCCTTCCAGCAGCGTCAGGAGAAGGATAAGGCGGCATGGCGCAAGTCCGAAGGGGAGAAGAACCGGCGCGCCGGGAAGGCGTTCCTCGAAAAGAACCGCGCCGCCACGGGGGTAATCACCACCGCCAGCGGGTTGCAGTACAAGGAACTAAAGAAGGGAAAGGGGCCGCGTCCCGGCCTCGCCGACGAGGTGAAAGTCCATTACCGGGGTTCGCTCATCGACGGGACGGAATTCGACAGCTCCTATCCGGCGGGCGAACCGGCGGTCTTTGGGCTCAACGGGGTCATCCCCGGATGGGTCGAAGGACTGCAATTGATGCCGCTGGGCTCCACCTACCGGTTCTTCATCCCCCCCCATCTCGCCTATGGCGACCGGGGGGCGGGGACTACCATAGGCCCAGACGCCACCCTGATATTCGACGTGGAGCTTCTGGACATCCGGACGGCCAGGAACTGATCGCGACCGACGCAAGGAGCCACGCATGACCAGTACTCTCGCCCGGACCGTGACGTCGCTGGGTCTTTTCCTGCTCATCTGCGCCCCCCCGGCGGCGCGCGCCGCCCACGACGGACTCACGACCTACGTCTTCTACTACCACGCAGACTGGTGAACCGCCTGCGGGAAGATGGGTCCCATCTTCGAACAGTTGAAAAGGGAAAGCGCCGACCCCGGGGTCGTGTACGTCAGGTTCGACCTGAGCGACGACCTCGGCGCGGCTATCGCCAAGGAGGTAGCCGCCGGATACGGCGTAGCGGATATTTTCGCCTACGCTCGGCGGACCGGTTTTATTGTGCTGGTGGACGCCAAGACGAAAAAGGCTGTCGAGACGCTGGACATCACCATGAGCGCCGACCGCATGCGGCAGGCGATCAGGGCCGCCGCCCGTCGGTCGGGCGCATGACGAGAGGGGAGACCGGGGCATGAGCGGGATGCGGCGCTGGCTGCCGGCTTTTGCGGCGGGGTTTGTCATTCTCGCAGCGACGCCCGCCGCCCGGGCCGAGACGCGCGAGTTCCGCATGACTATCGAGCAGACCACCATCACCGTGGCGCCCGACCTCGATTACGCGGTCTTCGGCTACAACGGCCAGACGCCAGGGCCGCTGATCCACGTCCGGCAGGGGGACGACGTGGTCGTCCATGTCACCAACAACACCCTGATGCCCCATACCATCCACTGGCACGGCGTCTACCAGACCGACAACTGGCGTCTCGACGGGGTCCCCGGCGTCACCCAGGAGGAGATCCGCCCCGCCGGGGGAACCTTCACCTACCGGTGGAAGGCGGAGAAAAGCGGGTCGCTCTGGTACCACTGCCACGTCAACGTCAGCGAGCATGTCGCCATCCGCGGGATGTGGGGGCCTATCGTGGTCGATCCCCTCACGCCGACCCCCGAGGAGAAGCGGGTCACCAAAGAGGCGCTCTTTATGCTCTCGACGTGGGACAGCCACTTCGCCGGGATGTGGGGTCAGGGAGGCGCCCCCCACGACATGCCCGATTACTTTTCGGTCAACGCCAAATGCTTTCCGATCACCCACCCCCTTCGGGTGAAGAAGGGGGATGTGGTCCGCTTCCGCTTCTTCGCCGTCGGCATGTCGATTCACACACTCCACCTCCACGGCCACGACATGCTGGTCACCCACAAGGACGGGACGCCGCTTCCGCAACCGTACTGGGTTGACACCCTGATGATTGGTCCGGGGGAGCGGTACGACGCCATCGTCGAGATGAACAATCCCGGACTCTTCATCTTTCACGACCATGTGGACTCCCACATGACCAACAACGGCAAGGACCCGGGAGGTCCGATCACCATTATCGAGTACGACGGGGTTAAGCGCCCCGATTTCTATATCTGGAAAGACAAGGAATACGACGCCAACTTCTTCTATTCGGAATCGATGCGCCGAGGCTACGGCCTGTTCGAATGGAGCGGTTTCAAAGGAAAGGGACGGTAATGTTCACGGAGTACATGAGCCCGGTCATCTTGCGACCGGAAGGATCGCGCACGACCCTGCTGACGGCGGCGCTCCTGGCGCTGGTTGGCCACGGATACGCCTCAAACGCTTCCGCCGCGGCGCCCGGCGTGCGGACCGTCGATCTGGTCTACGCCGTCGAGGTGACGGGCGCCCCGGTCGGCGCGGGGCCGGTCACCCTCTGGCTCCCCGTTCCCGGCGACGACGAGGACCAGACGACGCTCGACACCCGCATCGTCTCCCCCTACCCGGTGACGCTGACCAAAGAGACGGAGTACGGCAACCGGATGCTGGTGTTGACCACCGACCGTCTGGACAAAGATTCGTTCGCCATCGAGGTCACCTACCGCATCCGCCGGACGGAACACCGGACCGATTTCGCCGCGACCGACGTCCGCGAATCCGTTAATCCCCGTTTCCGCGCCCCCAGCGCCCATGCGGTCATGAACGACGCGGTCCGCGGCATGGCCAAGGAGGCCGTCGGCGACCGGACTGACCCGCTGGATAAAGCCCGGGCGATCTACGACTACGTTCTGGCCCACATGCGCTACGACAAAAGTGTGCCGGGGTGGGGCAAGGGGGACGTGAACCGCATCTGTCTCGCCATCGGCAAGGGGGAGAGCGGAGCGGGCAACTGCACCGACTTCCATTCGCTCTTCGCCTCGATGATGCAGGCGGAAGGGATTCCGGTGAAGTTCGAGATGGGCTATCCCCTGAAACCGGGGGAGGAGATGACCACGCCCAATCGGGGCGGCTACCACTGCTGGGCCCGCTTCTGGATCGAAGGAAAAGGGTGGATTCCCGTCGACATCTCCGAAGCGGCCAAAGATCCATCGAAGCGGGACTACTACTTTGGCGCGCTCTGCGAAAATCGTGTCCGGTTCAGCGTAGGCCGGGATATTGAACTGATTCCGCCGCAGATCGGTGAACGGCTCAACTTCTTTGGACCCGACCCTTATATAGAGATCGGCGGCAAGCCGTTCGACGGTTTCTCCCGGACCGTCGCTTATAGAGACGTCGAGTGATCCGGATCGTTCTTCATCGCGGCGTGCGGTTTGCGCCGCAACGGAAAGTCAACAACGCAGTCAAACAGGACGACCTTCACTCTCCCCGCCGCATTGGACAGGTTAGCGGCGGCTCATCGAAGGTTTTCACCGTCCATTCAGTAAATACCTACCGTTTGCCCTATGGAGATTTTCCAAGGCGGAAGTGAGCTGAAACGAACAAAGCGCTTTATCGGATATTTTATACCCATCATTGACTGACAAGTCGACGCCAAAAGCTTTTCCACCCTGTTGTCGTCCACCCATTCCGAAGACACACCTCCTGACATGTCAGCCCGCTCCTGACATGTCAGGAAGATTCAGTCAATAAGCCTCGACATCTCTCCCCTCCTTTCAGTCGCAATCGACACCCTATCAGCCGCATGGGGCAATTCACCCTGACAGGCGACCATCGGCGTACTAAATGCAGTTACTCACGGTGTCGACTGTGTGACTGTCGAGCGTTTTCGCCAGCAGTCACCAGGCGCAAATGAGAGGAGGAGAAGAGACCGTGACGGATTCCTTGGTCAATGCGTAGGTAAACAACGCAAATGTTTAGATGTCATCAGGCAGGAGGACGCAGTGATACTAGCGACGTCGAAAATGATCGTAAAGGCGGAAAGACGGAGTGAGCTCCTGGAAGCGATGATGGGGATGCTGGAACCGGTCCGGGTCGAAAAAGGGTGTCTTGGCTATTCCCTCTGCGAAGACGTGGAAAACAAGAACGGGTTTCTTCTGCTGGAAGAATGGGAGACACAGGTTGATATCGAAAGACATATTGCCCGTGAAAACCAGCGGCGTCTCCTTTCGCTCATGGACCTACTCAGCGAAGAACCGGTGATCCGGTATTACACCGTAACGAAAACGGCCGGAATGGACCTCATAAAGCGGGTGTTCGAATCGCCCGATTCCCTTTAGGAGAAACCCGATGACCATGACGGATATGCAATTACTCCGGAAAGGAGCATTCACGATGAGAAGAATCAAAGCCTATACAGGTCTTGGCCTGTTCTTGACGCTCGCGCTCGCCATCGCGTCAGGTTGCGGCACAAATGGCGAGACCGGAAAGTGGCTGGACGGCTCCCGAGCCCCCGCGCCCACCGTGTCATTCACCCTGCCGCTCAACCTGGCGGTCAATGTGGCGACAAACACGCTGCTCACCGCCACCTTCAGCGAGGAGATGGACCCCGAGTCCATCAACACGACAACGTTTACCCTGATGAACGGCTCCGAAGTCATTTTGGGGACGGTCGGCTATGCGGGGGTGACTGCGGTCTTCACCCCTGCGGTCGCGCTTTCGGACAGCACCACCTACACGGCGACGATCACGGTCGGCGCCAAATCGCGGGCCTATGGAACCAATCTCGATAACAACTACGTCTGGACCTTCACCACGGCGACTCCCGGCGGCGACATCCCGCCCGATATCACCCCGCCCATTCCCGGCCCCAATCCCGGTCCCTCGCCGGACCTGAGAGCCCCCCGGGTCACCTCCACGGTCCCCGCCAATCTGGCCACGGAGGTAGCGATCAATACGTCCATCATCGCGACGTTCAGCGAGGCGATGAACCCGCTGTCGCTTACCACCGCTAGCTTTACCGTGAAAAAGGGACTGGTCACGGTTCCGGGTACGGTTCTCCCCGTGGGGTTGACCGCGGTCTTTACTCCGAACGCCCCGCTTGACTCGAGCGCGGTCTATACCGCCACGATCACGACGGTCGCCGAGGATCTGGCCGGGAACAACCTAGCGGCCAACTATGTGTGGACCTTCACCACCGGCGCGCTGGTCGATATCATTCCCCCCACGGTGATCCTGACCGCCCCGCTGAACGGCGCCACCGGAGTGGCGATCAACACCAACGTCGTCGCGACCTTCAGCGAGGCGATGGCGCCCCTTTCCCTGACGCCCCTTACGTTTACGTTGCACAAGGGACTGGTTTCCATCGGGCATACGGTTCTTCCGCTGCTCGACGTGGCGACCCTGAACCCCAGCGCCAACCTTGAGTACGACACGCTCTACACGGCCACCGTCACCGTCGGCGCAAAGGATCTGGCGAACAATGCGATGGTGGCGCCCTATGTCTGGACGTTCAGGACCGCAGCGGCCCCGCCCGTCCTCTTCAACCTTGGGATTCTGGCGCCCTACGGCATCGCTTCGGCTGGTGGCGTCACCACCGGCGCGGCCCCGGTCAAGATCAACGGGAGCACGGTGCTGGATCCGCTCGACCAGTGCAACGCGGTAGCCGTCGGGGCCGCCGATGACTTCGGCCTCTGCGGTGGAAACCCGCCGCTGAACAACCTCCCGGGGGTCAGGGACTTTGTCATCACCCCCACTCACTCGGCGCCGGGGCCGGTCACTGCGGCTGCGGTGAAGGCTACCTTGCTTACCAAGTGGGGAAACCTGTCTCCGGCCGGTCACCCGGGCGGGACGGTGCTGGGATGTGGAACCATCGGTAGCGCCGGAGGCGCGGGCGCCCTCATCGGGTGCAACGGCAACTTCACGCTTCCCCCCGGAGTCTATATCTCCCAGACCTCATCGTCGATCGGTGTGGCGGGAAGCCTGGTTCTCGATGGCGGCGGCGATGCGAACGCCACCTTCATCTTCCAGGCGCCGTCATCGTTGACCACGGCGCCCAATACGACCATCACCTTGCAGAACGGGACCAAGGCCTCGAACGTCTGGTGGTACGTGGGGAGCTCGGCGACGCTCGGCTCGAATACCGCCTTTAAGGGAAACATCCTGGCTTCCGCCGCCATATCGATGGGAACCACCGCGACTTCGTGCGGGCGGCTCCTGTCGGGCGCGAGCGGAGCGGGGGCGTTCACCTTCCTGGGGAATACCGTGTCGGTGCCTGGCCATCCCAACGCGCCGGCCGGGTGCAACTAGAGGTTGAAGCGCCGTCGATGGAAGCTGGCGAAAGGAGCGGGTCGACAAAACGGTCGGCCCGCCCCCACCGCCCGAAGATGGCGGACTGAATGAAGACGCAAACGCCGGTTCCGGGCCGCTCGCCGGAAGAGTGAATGCATAACGCGGTTGTTGAAGGAGAAGAGATCATGAAGAGAACTGAACGAATCGGGGCGCTGGCCATCGCGATGGCGCTGATGCTGCCCGGCGTATCCCAGGCGGAGATCAAGGCGAAATCGTGGGAGATCAGCCCCTTCGTCGGCTACAACTGGTTCGAGGCCGACCAGAATCTGAAGAACCAGGCCCTCGTCGGGGGGCGGCTCGGCTACAACTTCACCCGGCGCTTCGGGCTGGAGCTGGCGGTGGAGTATCTTGACACCACTCTTACGGACAAGGACAAAACCCGGTCGCAGAAGGGGCAGTTCGGAACACCCCATGAGTCGGTCAACATCACGTTTTACCATCTGGACGCGGTGTTTCATATCAGGCCGGACGGCGCTTTCAACCCGTTCCTGCTGGCCGGATTCGGCGGCGTCCATTACCGCCCCAGCATTTCGGTCGATGGGGTGGACATGTCGGCGTTCAACTTCGGGCTCGGCGCCAAATGGGCCCTGACCGAAAACGTCGCTCTTCGCGGCGACCTGCGGGACAACATCGTCTCCGAAGTTATCCAGGAGGCGTATCACAACTATGGCGCGACGCTGGGTCTGACCTTCTCGTTCGGTGGTAACGATGACAAAGGCAAGCGCCAGGTGGCGGCTGCTCCGCTCAAGCCGGTCCCCGTCCGGCGAGCGCCGGTGATCATTCCGGTGGCGGAGCCGGAGGCGGAAAAGAAGGTGGTCGCCGTCGCAAAGCAGGCTGAGCCGGAAGAGGAAGTGGTCGTTCTCGCCTTTGAGGATATCCACTTCGACTTCGACAAAGCCACCCTTACCGAAGAGGCCCGCGCGATCCTGCGGCGCAACTTCCAGGTCCTCCGGGAAAACCCCAAGGCGCATGTGCGCGTCGCCGGATACACCTCCGCTTCGGGTACGGACGAGTACAACCAGAAGCTGAGCGAGCGGCGGGCCACCGCCGTGCGGACGTTCCTGGTGGAGGAAGGGATCGCCAAGCCCGACCGGCTGACCAAGATCGGCTATGGAGAGGACCACCCCGCCGAGTACGAATCGGCGCCCGGAAAGATTTACTCGAAAGCGGCCATGGCCAACATGCGGGTCCTTTTCGAGATCATCGTGGAGTGACACAGCGAGCGAACGCTCGACAGGGCGCCTGCGTGGGCGTTCTGCAACGACCTTAACCGCATTTATGGAGTATCCGAAATGAACATGACGAAATGGCTTTGTGGCTCGGTGACGGCGGCGGCCGTCCTGCTGATGACCGGCGGCGTCGCCAACGCCGGCGATATGGACAGCCGCATCGAGTCGTCCGCCAAACAGTCGTATGTCTTCAAGACCTACCTGAAGGACGACAACATCGTGGTCCAGTCGAAGGAAGGCGCCGTGACGCTGAACGGGGTGGTGGAGGAGGAGTTCCACAAGTCCCTGGCCGAGGAGACCGTCGCCGGATTGCCGGGAGTGACCGGCGTGACCAACAACCTCCAGCTCAAGCAGTCCCCCCCGACCGCCAGCTCGGACGCCTGGATCAAAAACAAGGTGCGGGTGGCGCTTCTGTTCCACAGCAACGTGAACGCGTCGGCGACGGATGTCGAAGTGAAAGGGGGCGTCGTGACCCTGCGGGGCAAGGCCAACAGCCAGGCCCAGAAGGAGTTGACCGCCGAATACGCCAATGACGTCGACGGCGTCAAGCGGGTCAGCAACGAAATGTCGGTGGTGACCGAGGCTCCGTCGAAGAAAACCGTGGGAGAGATCATCGATGACGCCTCCATCAAGGCCCAGGTGAAGATGACGCTCCTTTTCCACCGCTCCACCAGCGCCCTGCACACGACCGTTTCGGTCATGCGCGGCGTGGTCACGGTCAGCGGAGAGGCCAAGAACGGCGCGGAAGTCGACCTGGTGACCAAGCTGGTGACCGATGTCTACGGCGTGACCGGTGTCGTCAACAAGATGTCAATCAAGTAACGAACGCCACAGGTTCGTCTGCAAAAACGTGAGCGCCTCCCTCCTTCGGGAGGGGGGGCCACAAGGAGAAAACGATGAGAGCAATGAGTCTTGCGGGAATCCTGCTTCTGCTGATCGCCTTCGCCGCCTTTGCGTATCAGGGATTCACCTACACCACCAGCGAAGAGGTGATCGATGTCGGTCCGCTGCAGGTTTCGAAAGAGACCGACCACAGCGTTTCGCTGCCCCCCGTGGTGGGAGGGATCGCCCTCGTGGGGGGGGTGTTGCTGCTAGCCCTTGGCTACAAAAAGTCGGCGTGACGAAACGAATCAACACCTGACGACGACGATGTCGCAACTGCATTACGGAGGTCTTTATGGCAAGTAACCGGGAAGCATACGAGAAGAAGTTCAACGCCCAGCTCAAAGAGTGGAGCGCCCAGATCGCGCTGCTCAAGGCCAAGGCGGTCAACGCCACGGCGGACGCGAACCTCGACTACCATCAGGCGGTCGAGTCGCTCCAGAAAAAGCGTGACGAGGCGTCCGCCAAGTATCACGAGCTCAAGTCCGCCAGCGACGACGCCTGGGACGACGTCAAAGGCGGCGCGGAACGGGCGTGGGAAGAGGTGAAAACCGCCTATCACGACGCGGTGTCCAAGTTCAAATCCTGACGGTCAGGCGTCTGAAAGGAGCGTGACACATGCGGTCATTGTTCAAACGACGGGAGGGACAAGACATGCTCTGGACAATTTTTGTGGTGCTGGTGGCGCTCTGGGCTTTGGGCCTGGTGAGCAGCTACACCGTGGGAGGATTCATTCATATCCTTCTCGTCATAGCGGGGATCATCCTTGTGATAAACCTGCTTCAGGGACGCGGGGGACTCTGAGAGCGGGCTGTTTCGGCGTCGGCCCCACCAGGGCAGACGCCGACGGCCCCCCGCGAGAGGGGCAAAGCGTTCAGTTTGCAGCGTATCAGCGCGATGAACGTTTCGCCGCTTTCGCCCCCCTTTGACGGATATAAACAAACTGAAACTATTGGACGTCGATAGTTCGCGTTAAAACGAATGGCGCTTTAAATACTATACATATGACTTGTACTAACAATGACATACCCGGTAATTACCCATTTGTCGAAATGATAAATATGCTACACTCGGAGTGTGGCGAACGCTCGCAGAAACTCTTGGGCGGCAGAAAGCGCGGGGATATGGCCAGACGAGGGGGCGACGAACTTGACACGATCGCCCAACATTACGACCGAAACGTTGCGACCGATCACGACGACATCGGCGCCGCGCCACGCCCGTTGCTGTCGGATATCTTTATGACGGATCGGATGGGAGAGTCCCGCCACGAGTTGGTGACCCGCTTGTCAGACGCAGGCGAGCGGGAGCGCCAGTTGCGCGACGCCGTCGCCGTCGCCGACGCGTCACGCGACAAATATCTCGCCTTCTACAATCATGCCCCGGTCGGATTTCTGACCCTCGACGACGCGGGGGTCGTTCAGGACGCCAACCCGGCGGCGGCGCGCCTCTGCGGCATGCCGACCCAGCGCCTCGCCAGACGGCCCTTCGTCCAACTCCTCTCTCCGGACGAACGCCCCCTTTTCGAATCGAAGTTCGATCAACTCCGCGCCGACCGCACATCGGCCACGCTCGATGTTCACCTGACCGGCGGCGACAACGCGGCGCTTTTGGTCCATCTGGAGATCGACGCCACCTATCGATCCGGCGGGGAATCGCCCGACTTCCACATGGTGATGCAAGACGTCACCCCGGCGCGGGACGCCGACGAACTGATACGCAAGACCTTTGCGGAAGTGAGCCTGCTTGAAAGCAAGTTGAAACAGGAGGGCCGCTCCCTGCCACGCGATATCGGCCAGGAGCATTCGCACAAAGACATCGTCGGCAACAGCGAGGCCCTGCGCGCCGTTTTGGAAATGGTGGAGCAGGTCGCCCCCACCGACAGCCGGGCCCTGATCCTGGGGGAGACCGGCAGCGGCAAGGAGCTGCTGGCGCAGGCGATCCACAATCTCAGCGCCCGCCGCGACCGGCCGATGATCACGGTCAACTGCGCCGCCCTTCCGCCGACGCTCATCGAAGGCGAACTGTTCGGCAGGGAGAAGGGGGCCTACACCGGCGCCCTTTCAAAACAGTTGGGACGGTTCGAGCTGGCGCACCGTTCGACCATTTTTCTGGATGAAATCGACAGCGTCCCCCTCGATTTGCAGGCGAAATTCCTGCGGGTTCTGGAGTGCGGCCAGTTCGAGCGGCTGGGAAGCCCCCATGCGGTCAAGGTGGATGTCCGGGTCATCGCCGCCTCCAACCGAGACCTTGCGTTGGCGGTTCAGGAAGGGACGTTCCGCGAAGACCTTTACTACCGGCTGAACGTTTTCCAGATACAGGTTCCCCCGCTTCGGGAGCGGCGTGAAGACATCATGCCGCTGGTCTGGTCTTTCATCGACTATTTCGGCAAGCGGATGGGAAAGCGTATCGAGTCGATCCCGAAACAGACGGCGCTGGCGATGCAAACCTATCCGTGGCCCGGGAACATCCGCGAGTTGAAGAACATGGTGGAGCGGGCAATGATCATCTCCACCGGGCCGCAACTGCACCTGGATGTCCCGCTGGTCGTCCGGGCGGCGTCCGGTTCGCGGACGCTGGACGAAATGGAGCGGGATCATATCATCGACGCCCTCGCCACCTGCGGAGGGCGCGTCAGCGGAACGGGGGGCGCCGCCGAGATATTGGGAATCAATCCGAAGACGCTCGGCTCCCGGATGGTCAAACACGGGATCAAGCGGAACAATACGTAAGTAGCTCCCCGCCCATCTCCGATCGCCCGGCGCCGTTTCACCTTAGCGGGCGCCGCACAACACTTCGGGCTCGACGCACACGTTGTTCGCCGCGTCCCCCATCCATATCTGTCCGTCCTGGATGGTGCATTGCAGGGTCATGGTCTTGCCGACCAGCTTCTCCAGCGAGCGGGTGGCGGTCAGGGGAATGTCCACCACGGTGAGGTTCTGATGGCCCGCCAGTTTCTCCGCCATCGGGCGCCACCAGAGGGGAACCGACCGGCCGCCATAGGCGTAGACATACACCCGTTGGGCCCGGTTGCAGGCCTTCCTGATCCGCCGCTCGTCGGGGAGCCCCACCTCGATCCACTTCTCGATCTCGCCCGACAGGCTCCTGCTCCACATGTCCGGTTCGTCCTTGGCGGCGATCCCTTCGGTGAACGTCAGCCCGTCGGCGGCGTTCAGGGCGAAGGCGAGCAGGCGGACCACCGTCCGCTCGTCCGTTTCGGAGGGGTGCTGGGCGATGGTCAGCTTGTGGTCGTCGTAATACCCCCGGTCGATGTCGGCGACATGGAGGGTGGCTTTGAGTATGGTCGGCTTGAGGGCCATGGATTTCCTTTGCATTCCCGGAACGCCCCCGGCCACAGGGCTTTCGTCAAAAAGCCGAACCGCCCGTTGCGCCCGGCGGCGCCTATCTGATGACGAACGGCAGGCTCGCCTCGGCCACGGCGTCGGAGAGTTCGTCGTTGACGACGATCTTGTAGACATACTCTCCCGGCGCAAGGCCGGTGATGTCGATCTTGTTGAAGCCATAGATGTCCAGCGCCGGCTTGTTCCCCTTGTGGGTGAAGCTGCGGGCCTTGCTCTCCCGGTAGAGGATCTCCCCGGCGGCGGAAAGGAGGAGCATGTCCTGCGAGAAAGAGACGGCGTACCCCTCCGGCGTGACGCTGGTGAAGAGATTCGTCGGCTCGTAATAGAACTGGATCTCCCGGGCGTTGGTGACGACGTTCCCCGGGAAGGGGACAAAGGAGCCGTACCCTTCCACCGAGCGACAGAGGGTGAAGTCGACGATCATCAGGGGGGAGCGGTTCTGGATCTCGATGATCCGGTCCTTGAGCGCCCGGATCGACGACGGCATGGGGCTCCCCTTGTCGGGGGCCGACCGTTCGGAGGTCTTCTCCTTCATTCCCTCCTTCTTCGGGCTCTCCACTCCGTTGGCGAAGGCGGACGACGAAAGGGACAGGATCAGGGCGACGACGACGGGCGACAGGCGCATGGGGCTCTCCTTGCGTAACGGGTCTTCGGCTATTCTACGGGAAGGACGATGACACCGCTATCCCGGACCATTCCGGGAACCGTCAGGACGAAGCCGACGGCGTCGGTCCGGGCATGGGCGCCCCGGTTCATCGGGATCAGGTCGACCACCGCCCCCTCGGCCTCCCGGTAGGCGTCCTCCACCACATACCCTTCCGGGGTGGGGCGGACGAACCAGACCGTTCCCCGGGTCAGGGTGGGGGTGGAGAACAGTCCCCGCTCGGCGTAGGTGGCCCCGGCCACGACCACCAGCGGCCCCAGCGTGGGGTCGATCACCCGTTGCGGAACCGGCGGCACGGCGTAGGAACGGTCGGGCGCTCCCCGTTTGCGGGCCACCACCACCCGGGGGGAGGCGCCGAACTCCCCCCCCCGCCAGGTGACGACGCCGCCGAAGGTGAAGAGGAGCAGATCCCCCCGGCTCCCCGACCCGGCCAGCTCGAAGGCGCCGTCGCCATCCAGGTCGAACCGGTTGACCCCCACCGGGATTTCGTTGCCGGTCATGGTCACCGCCGCCACGAGCCTGAGGCTCCCCTCCTCCGCCGTGACCCGGCTGACCTTCATGGTCGGCGCAGGGAAATCCTCCATCCCCTCCTGCGCCAGCAGCGCCCCGTCGACGGTCAGGGAAAAGTAGTGGGGCAGCCCCTGCTGCAGGGGGACAAGGCGCCGGTCGGCCAGCCGCAGGACGAAGGAGGCGAGCCCCTCTTCGCGGTAGGCGTTGACCAGCAGTTCGTCCGTCCCGTCGCCGTCCAGATCGTAGGGAACCAGACTGACCGGGGTGACCTCTCCCGCCCCGGCCTCCGCCAGCGTCACGAGCCGCTCCCCGTCAACCCCCACAACCTTGACGCCGCTCTTGGTGGCGTAGGCGAGGGTCAGGGAGGGATGGGCCGGGTTGGCCATGACCGTGGCCGACTGGACCACCTCGTCCACCGGATAGCGGCGGATCGGCACCCGGTCGCGCAGGGTCATGTTCTGGCTCCGGTCGGCCACCAGCGGGGCGAACTGTCCGTTCCAGGGGCGTCCGAACACGCCGCCTCCCTCGGTGGCGATGGAGGTGGCGCCGCTGGTCGCCCCCGGCGCGGCGGCCACGGGGAGGGACGGCGCCCGCCACGGGTCGTCATACGCCGCCACCGCGATCCCCGCCGGATCGAGCAGGACCAGCTTCGTCCCCCCCCCTTCGCTCCAGGCCACGACCACCCGGACCGCGCCGATCCGCCGGGCCAGCAGGGCGAGGGCGTCTTTCTGCTCATCCCCCAACGGCGGCCCCGTCAGCGGCGTGCGACGGTCGGCCAGCCGTTTCAGGAAGAAGCGGGCGGTGTCGGCCGGGGCGACATCCAGCGAAGGGCGTTGCCGGGCCGCCTCCTCCAGCGACCGGAGCCGCCGGTCGGTGGCCGGGTCGCCCGCGGGGAGGGTCAGCCAGAGAACCCGCCGGGGGAAGGGGGGGGGAACGATCCCCTCGGCGGCGAAGAGCCGGTCGACCGTATGTTCCGGCGACGGGGCGGCGAGGGAGGGCGCCGCGTAAAGCAACAGAGCGGCGACCAGTGTCGAAAGAAGGCGGGACAGGAGAACCATGAGACCTCTCAAGGGGCGATAAGGGTCAAACATTCGAGGGTGGAGCTCCCCGCGCCGAAGGGGGCGAACCGGTGACGGGCGGCCAGAAGCCTTCCGTCGGGGAGGAGGGTCAATGCCGTCACCGGCCCCTCCAGCGCCGGGCTCTCCCGGACGACGTTCCACGCATCCCCCCGGCGGGCCAGCAGGGCGACCCGCCCGGTGGCGTATCCGGCGGAGGGGATGAAGGCCGACGAGCGGATATTGCGCGCCACCGCGAGCCGAATGGGATCGGCCATAACCACGGGCGCGGCGGAGAGTTCGAAAAGGTCCGTCCCCTCCCCCCCGTGGCGCAGGGGAACCGACAGGGGGGAGCCGCCGTAGCTCTCCCCGATTTTCCCGAAGGAAAGGTCGGCGCCGATCGGGCCGACAAGGCTTTGCCGGTCGTCGATGGCCACCGGGTCGGGGAGTCCGTCGCCGGTCAGATCAACGAGCGCCACCCCCGAGAGGGACGCCCCTTCCGCTAGCGCGACGAAAGGGGTCGCAGTGACTCTCCCCTCATGCCGCTCGAGCCGGACGATCCGGGGGGCCAGCGACCGGTCGGGAAGCTGCTCCCGCCCGTAGAGGAGTCCATCCCCCCCCGCGATGAGAAGCCACTCGATCCCCTCCGCCAGCGGGGCCAGTCCCCCGTCGTCGGCCACCCGGTAGATCCGGGAGCGGACCAGGGCGCCGACCAGGGAGGAGACGAACAGCTCCCCCTCCCGATAGAAAAGCCCCACCACCTCTTCCGGCTCGTCGAGCGGCGTCTCCCCCAGCGGCGACAACGTCGCGCCGTCGAAACGGTAGAGCGCCAGCCGGTTCCCGACACCGACGAAGAGCCGCACGGCGCCGTCGCCCGCACGATACGAAGCGAGCCCCCCCACCAGCCCGTCGACGGTCAGCGACGGTCCCATCGCCTCCCCCTCCGCCGGAGAAACGGGGGCGCCGATCCCGACCACAATCCGGGGGGCGGCAAGGAGCGGGGCGTCGAGACGGGTCAACGTCTGGTACAGCCGGAGCCGTTCGCCGGTGGGGGCGTAGAGGGAGAAGTCGGCCAGCGTCTCCTGCCGTTCGAGGGTCAGCTTGATCACCACCAGCCGGTCGACGCCGAGGGACGCCATAAAGCGGGCGGTCGTGTCGGGGGAGCCCCCCAACCGGTCGGCGTCGATACCGGCGTCCCGGGCGGCGCGGCTGAGGGCGAAGGGGGAGACCCACGCGACGCCGGGCCAGCGGGCGGCGGCGCGGGAGAGGGAGTCGGCGACGGAGGTCTCGTCGGCCAACGTGGAAGGGGCGTCGAGCAGGAGCGCTCCCATTGAGCCGACGGGGGGGGGGGACGCCTTATGCAACGCCTCCATCCCGTCGTCCAGCAGGGCCGCCAGAGGGGTGGCGCGGGCCGAACCGCTCCCGCCAATCAGCAGGGCGAAGAGGGCGAGGGGAAGGAGGATCGGCTTCATCGGCTCACATGGCGGTTCAGGGGCTTATGATAGCACCGAAACAAAAGCCGGGGCCGCCGAAGCGCAGCCTTGCGGCCGTTCTCTTCCCCACCCGTCGATGAAGAGCCGCGTCTTCGCACCCCCGGTAGTTGAATTGATTTCCGTTCCGGGGGTACTTTGCCGCTCATCCTGGATGGGTGAAGCCCCCCTTCACCGAAACCCAAGAAGCGGGCGTAGACCGCGGCGCTACACGCTACCGGTAAGGCGTCGAGCCGTTGGCGAGACCCTCGCGCCGCCCCCGCGCAGGGGGCTAGAACTTGATCTGGAACTGGGTCCGGATCGCGTTGTACGACGACTCCCCCTCGGGCGAGAAGGTGGCGTACTCCATCTGAACCTTAAACGCTTCCCCCAGATAGTAGTTGAGCGTCACCTCGGTCTCGTCGGTCGTCCGCTCGTGGTCGGGGGCGCCGTGGACGATCCCTTTGTCGGCCTCCTTGGCCATCCGCCCCACCAACTCCAGCTTCGTCGGGATCAGGAAAATGCCGGCCCGGACGAACCATGCGGTCATTTCGGCGTCGGGGAAATCGAAATCGTTCGAACCGGCCTTGATGTGGGCGTACTCGCCGTCGAGCCAGAGAAACTGCGGCACGATGGCGTACTCGGCGCCGACGGAATAGACCGTCCGGTCGATGTCGATGGCGGTCAGCTCGGTCCCCGCGAGCGTGGCGCCGTTATGTTTGTTCATGGCGTAGGAGGCGGTGAACTGGCCATGCCCCCCCATGTGGGCCACCAGCCCGACGGCGTAGGCGGCGTCACCGACGGCGTTGGAATAGACCGCCCCGCCGGAGACGTCCCCCCCTACCGCCATGTTGGCCCCGGAGCCGTTGGTGACGGAGAAGAGCAGGGAGAGGGGGTCTTTGGCCGGATCGCCAAAACCGAACTTGAGCCCGAGGTCCCGCGACGAGGCGTTCTGGGCGAAGAAGGCGGCGGTGAGGGCCGTCAGCCCGGCGTCACGGTCGATGTTCTTGAGCCCGGAGGCGCTGGTCATCGACTCTTCCCAGGTGATGAACGGGCGGAACCGGCCGAACTGGGCGTACATCGCCCCCCCCCGGACGCCGAACCAGTAATCGACCAGCTTCACCGAACCGCCGGCGCTTTCCATCATGACGTTGTAATAGACGGCCCCACCCAGCAGGTCCCCCTTCATGCCGGAGCGGAACCGCCGGTCCTTGAAGCCGAAGGCGGTGGTTTTTCCGTTTTCCCCCCCGGCGGTCTGCACGGTGTCCCCTTCCGTGGCGTCCTCCGAAAGGAGGAGCAACACCTGCCCGTAACCGTAGATCTGGTGGGCGTCGTTGACCATGTAGGCCCCCGCCTCCGACGGCGCAAACGCCAGCAGGGCCGCGACGGCGACCAGACCGGTGACAAAATTTCGCATTGGCCCTCTCCTCATTGTGTGTGCCGCGCCTCCGATGGGGACGCCTCGTGCCGATAGGGTCAATTCTCTCCCGTTCCGCAAGGATGTCAACGGAATACGGATACCGTTGTCCCCTTCCCCCCGGCGGGTATAATGCCCCATGTGCCATCTGTTCCTCCCCCTCGTCCTCGTTGCGGCTGCGCTTCTTGCGCCGGGCCTCTGCCGGGGCGCCGACGGGGTCGTCGAAGTGGGGGCTCTCCTTCCCCTCACCGGTGGCTACGCCCCCCACGGACTGACCGGGCAGCAGGCTCTGACCCTAGCGGAGGAGGCGATCAACGCCCACGGGGGGATCAAGGGGCGCCCCGTCCGGTTCGTGGTGGCCGACACCGCCTCCGACCCGGCCATCGGGCTGGTCGCCGCCCGCCAGTTGGTCGAGGAACGAAGGGTGGCCGCCCTCATGGGGGGCCACTCCTCGGCGGTGGCCGAAGAGGTGGGGGAGATGATGGTGACCCGCCGATTCCCCTTCCTGATCACCTCCGCTACCGCCGACCGGCTCACCGACCCGGCCACCTATACCCCCCCGGGACGGCGTCTGGCCTCCCTGCGTCGGGAGATCGTTTCGGCCAAAGGGGGGGAGCGGACTCGGCTGGCGGCCCAAATCTCCCTTGTGGCCCAACAGGCCGACCACGAGGGGAACGCCCTCGCCCCCCACTTCACCCTCTTCCGGATCGCCCCCTTGGCTTCCGACGGTGACGAAGGGGTGGCCTCTTTCCTGACGGCGGTGGCCCATCCCCGCTCGGCGATGATTGTCTACGAACGCTCCCTGGCGGGGGGCGCCCGGGCGGCCCAGTTCGCCCTGACCCTCAAGCGGCTCGGCATCCCCCTCCTCACGTCCCTCCCCTACAACCCGGCGGGCGCCGACTTTCGTCCCCTGCTCCACCATATCCGCAAAGAGACCCCCGACCTCCTCTATGTGGTCGCGCAGGGGATCGACGCCCCCCTGTTCATGCGGCAGGGGGCCGAACTGGGGATCGCCCCCCGGCTGATCGTCGGCGCGGGGGAAGGGTTCGCCGACGACACCTACGGCGAACGGGCCGCCGGGGCGGGAGACGCGGTTTTCGTCAGCCCCCCCTGGACCCCCCGTTTCCCCTGGCCCGGGGCGAAGGAATTCGCCGACGACTACCGGCGCCGCTTCGGAAACATCCCCGACCATCACGGGGCCCAAGTCTATGCAGGCGCCCTGGTGATGGCCGACGCCCTGAATCGGGCGACAGGACTCGAGCCCCGACAGGTGACCGAAGCCCTTCGGGCGACCGACCTGATGACCCCCTTCGGGCCGATCATGTTCGAACGGCGGGGAAAGGGGCTCCAGCAGAACCGCCCGGTCCCGCTCCTCCTCCAGTGGCTGGCAGGCAAGCCGAAAATCGTCTGGCCCCAGAGTTACGCCGAGGCGCCCTACGTCTATCCCATCGATTGGCTCAGAGGGAGAGAAGGAGACAACTGGTGATGAATCATATATTTGGCTGCATCGACCGGCTACATTGACCGCACGCTGTCAATTATTTTCCCATTCTTGGAATCCATCAGCCCCACCTGTCATCAAATCCCCCGTAGAAGGCGAACAGAAGGCCAGCAGTAGCGGTCTTCGCAAAGGACCATCCCGCTGTTTGGGAATGGGACGCCCGGTCCGTCGACACGACGGACCGCGGCCTTCGCCGACACCGACAGTTTTCATCGCCCCTGAAGGGAGGGTGAATCCCCCTATTCACCCCCTTATGGAGCCGGTTCGGGACGCCCGTCCCGGACCGTCTCCGCCAAAGAAGAAAAGGGCCGGTCCGCGCCGTCTCCCCCGACGTCGAACAACGGATCGGCCCTTTCTCTTTTTCGTCCCCGACAACGACGCAGGAGGACAGCGCCACGGCAGGTCGAGTTTCCGTGACAAGTCGGCGCACATCCATTAAAATGACCGCTTGTTCTTCTCCCCCTGCCGCAGGCCGGCCCGAAACCGGAAACGCGGCGACGAATTCGATTTGAGCGAGGAAATATGTACTCACACGACGTAGTCATCGTCGGCTCCGGTCTGGCGGGCTTGCGCGCCGCCATGGAGCTGGCCGGACACCTGGACGTGGCCGTGGTCACCAAGGTCTACCCCTCCCGCAGCCACTCCGGCGCCGCGCAGGGGGGAGTGGCCGCCGCCTTGGGGAACATGGACGGCGACACCCCGGAAGCCCACCTCTACGACACCGTCAAGGGTTCCGACTTTCTGGCCGACCAGGACGCCGCCGAAATCCTGACCTCCGACGCCATTCGCACGATCTACGAGATGGAGCACTTCGGATGCCCTTTCTCACGGACCCCGGAGAACAAGATCGCCCAGCGGGCGTTCGGCGGCCACTCCTACCAGCGGGCCTGCTACTCCGCCGACCGGACCGGCCACGCCCTCCTGCACACCCTGTTCGAGCAGACCTACCGGCAGGGGGGGAACATCCAGATCTATTCCGAATGGTACATGCTGCGCCTCATTGTGGAGGAGGGAATCGCCCGCGGCATCGTGGCCATGGACATCCAGACTGGGCGGATCGAAGTCTTCCGGGCCAAGACGGTCCTCTTCGCCACCGGCGGCTACGGCCGGGCCTACAAGATCACCAGCAACGCCTTCGCCAACACCGGCGACGGCATCTCCGCCGCCTATCGGGCCGGCATTCCCCTGATGGACATGGAGTTCGTCCAATTCCATCCCACCGGTCTCTACCAGCACGGCATCCTCCTCTCCGAGGCCGCCCGGGGCGAGGGGGGCTATCTCCTCAACGGTAACGGCGAGCGGTTTATGCAGAAATACGCTCCCAGCAAGATGGAGCTGGGGCCGCGCGACATCGTCTCCCGCTCGGAGCAGACCGAGATTAACGAAGGACGGGGCGCCGGGCCGAACAAGGATTACGTCTACCTCGACCTTCGGCATCTGGGGCGCGAGAAAATCATGGAGCGGCTGCCGCAGGTCTACCATCTGGCGAAAGACTTCATCGGCGTCGACGCCGCCGAAGCGCCGGTGCCGATCCAGCCGACGGCCCACTACTCGATGGGGGGCATCCCCGCCGACAAGGACTGCCAGGTATTGCTCGACGAGAAGGGGAACAAGGTCACCGGCTTCTACGCCGCCGGGGAATGCTCCTGCATCTCGGTCCACGGCGCCAACCGGCTGGGCACCAACTCGTTGCTGGACGCGCTGGTCTTCGGCCGCCGGGCGGGCAAATCGATCCTGGCCGCCACCGAGGGCGCCTCGTTCGCCCCGGTGGACGAGAAAAAGGAACTGGCCGCCGCCCGCCGGGAGATCGATTCCCTGCTGCACAACGGCGCCACCGAAGATCTCCACGCCATCCGCGAAGAGCTCAAAGAGACCATGACCCTCAAGGTCGGCGTCTACCGCAACGGCGAGCAGATGAAAGAAGCCCACGGCACGATCAAGGAATTGCAGGCGCGGTTCGTCAACGTCCGGGTGGACGACCGCCGGAAGAACTTCAACACCAACCTGCTGGAAGCCCTCGAACTGGGGCATATGCTGGAATACTCCGAGCTGATCGTGGCCGGGGCCGAGGTCCGCACCGAATCGCGCGGCGCCCACGCCCGGGACGACTACCCCACCCGCGACGACGAGAATTGGCTCGCCCACACGCTGGCGTTCAGGAAAGACGACGGCGGCTACGAGCTGAAGTACAAACCGGTGACCATCACCCGCTTCAAGCCTGTCGAGAGGACGTACTGATGACCGCCACCAACGTCACCTTCAAAGTCTTCCGGTTCGACCCGGAGAAAGATACCGAAGGCCGCTATCAGGACTACACCCTGGCCGTCGCGCCGGGCGAGACCATCCTGAACTGCGTCAACCGGATCAAATGGGAGCAGGACCAGACCCTGGCCCACCGCTTCTCCTGCGGCTCGGCCATCTGCGGCTCCTGCGCCATGAAGATCAACGGCCACGCCACCCTGGTGTGCAAGACCCAGGCGATGGACAAGGTCAAGGACGGCGTCATCCGGATCGACCCCATCGGCAACCTCAAACCGCTGCGCGATCTGGTGGTCGACCTGACCCCCTTCTGGAAATCGTTCGAGAAAGTCGAGCCGTGGCTGGCGCCGGACGCCCACAGCGCGCCGGAGAAAGAACGGCTCCAGACGCCGGAGCAGTTCGCCAAGATCGACAACTCGACGACCTGCATCATGTGCGCCGCCTGCTTCTCCGACTGCAACGTGCTGGAGGTCGACAAGCGCTACTACGGCCCGGCCACCCTGGCCAAGGCCCACCGGTTCATCTTCGACAGCCGCGACGCCCGCACCGAAGCGCGGCTTCGCAAAGTCACGGAGGAGACCGGCGTGTGGGACTGCACCCACTGCGGCGAATGCTCCACCCGCTGCCCGACCGAAACCAAGCCGCTGGCCCGGATCAACGAAATCCGGCAGGCGGCCATGAAGGCCGGCATGCACGATACCTCCGGCGCCCGCCACGTCCTCGGTTTCCGCGAGACCGTGGGCAAACGGGGGCTGCTGGACGAAAATTACGTCCCGATCCGCTCCGTCGGCTTCTTCAATCTGGCCGGACTCCTCTCGCTGGCCCCGGTCGGATTGCGGATGCTGGCGCGCGGCAAGAACCCGCCGTTCATCCCCCACTCCATCGAAAAGGCCGGGGAAGTCCGCGCCATCTTCGCCAAGCGAGAGGAGCTCAACAAATGAAGTACGCTCTCTTTACCGGATGCGTCGCAAAAGGGGCCGGCCGGGAACTGCTGACCGCCACCATGAAGGCGCTGGCCAAGCTCGGCATCGAAGCCGAAGAGATGAAAGACGCCGCCTGCTGCGGCGCCGGGGTCGTGCAGGAGGACAGCCACACCATGGCCGCTGTCCTGAACGCCCGGACCTACGCCCTGGCCGAAGAGCGGGGGCAGGACATCATGAACATCTGCACCACCTGCCAGGGGGTGCATCGCCAGACCCAGCGGGAGCTGGACGACAATCCCGCCTTCAAGGCGCTGGTCAACAAGGAGTTGGACGCCACCTGCGGCCGCCGCTACGAGGGGAAGGTGAAAATCCGCCACTTCTACGAAGTGCTGCTGCAAGAGTTCGGCATCGAGAAGCTCAAAGAGAAAGTCGTCCGCCCCCTGACCGGGGTCAAAGTGGCGCCTTTCTATGGTTGCTACGCCGTCCGGCCCCCGGCGGAAGTCTCCGACTGTTCCGACCCGGACGATCCCGACGAGTTGGAGACGCTGATCCGCGCCCTCGGGGCCGAGCCGGTGTCGTACGACGAGCGGCTGAAATGTTGCGGCTTCCCGGTCCTGATGATGAACAAGGACAACTCCATGAAGATGTCGGCCAACGCCGTCGCCGGGGCGCAGAAAGCCGGGGCCGACGCCATGGTCACCCCCTGCCCCTTGTGCCACCTGAACATGGACGCCTACCAGCCGGAGTTCGGCGCGGTGATGGACGAAGAGCCCCACCTCCCCGTCCTCCACTTCCCGCAGCTCGTCGCGCTGGCGCTGGGCGTGCCGGGAAAAGAGCTGGGGCTGGACAAACATATCGTCCGGATGGAAGGGACGATAGCCTCGATGTGATTTTCGTTTCTAGCAGAACGGGCCGTCCGAAAGGGCGGCCTGTTTTTATTCGTCTAGCCACCTGTTCAGATTTGGCGCTCTAAGACTATCGAAGATTGGGAAACATGAGATATCGGGATTTTCATCCCGAAGTGTTTCAATAAGCCGGTTTCGGAGTGAGTAATCCCCCCCATATGAACTACACGCTATTCGTGTTTCCTTCGACACGCAATGCCGGAACAGAAGTTCAAGATAATCATCCCCCGACGCCATGGAGAATCCGACGAAGACCCACCGCTTCGAATCCCGTAGGGCGCGCTCGAAGGCGATCCACTGTTTACGCAAGACCTGATTGCCCAATCCCGGAACGGTGCTGTTGCCGATGACCTCTTCCTTGCCGGGAGGTTGGGGGACGATCATGGCTTGTCTGAAATCAAAAGGACCGGTAGTTCCCTTTCGTTGAAACCCCAGTTCATCGAACTCGGTCTTCTCGTAAGTGTTCTCCCAATGCCAATCATCGTAAGAGCCACACCCTTTTGAAAGGCTCGTCCATCCAAGCGAACCATGAGGACGGATGATTTCCATAGCTCCGTCTACCGGCACACCGTCACCGGGATAGTACCAATGTGCCCCGAAACCATGATCAAACGTCGTGTCGAAGTTCATGTTCACGACGGCGGAGATATGACGTTCGATCCCTTTCCAAAAGGTTGGGTACTTAGACCCATACAACTTCAAATGATGAGGATCATACACGTCATGGAAAAGCACCCGCAGTTCCCAGATGGCGCATTCGACAATGTAGTAATCATGCAGTGTATGGGGAATGGAGTAATGTCCCTGCTGGAAGATATACCTTTGGGGCCACTCGTGGTTTCCCAGCTTATGAAACGTATCTACGATCTTCTGGTCAAGCCGAACAACACCCGCTCTCACCAACCCCCTCAAGTTGAACAGGGCGTTCCATGTCTTGCAAAGACTGCAGTGCTCAGTGGCTGGGATAAACTCGCGAAAAATATTCAGTAACGGGTATCCTTGTTCGCCCAACAGCCCGTAGACAATCGGCGATTCAAAGAACCCGGAATCGGTCGGCAACCGTTCCCCATCCCTCGTTACCCCCGACCCGACTGTCGCGCCGGAGCCAATGACAAGTACCGTATCTTTTTCCATTTCAATATTTTCCATACCTGTTTCATCCTACTTTACCACTTTCGAGCGACGCTCTTTTTGCGTCGCCCATCGCTTGACACCCGATTCCCCCCGTTTTATCTCGAAAGCGAAGAGAGCCAACGACGGCTCGGGGGCTGTGGGAGCCGACAAAAACGGACAGACCGCCCGACCCCCAGGGTGGACGATTGAATGATGGAGGTCACCATGACACTGATTCGCAGAAGGGAACAGGGACTGGCGCGGCCTGCGGACTTTGATCCGTTCGGCGCCCTCTCGCTCCTCGACGAGTTCTGGCCCATGGCCCGGATGAACGAGGAGACCGGCTATCTCCCCACCATGGAGGTCAAAGAGACCGACGACGCCTACGCGATCCGGCTGGAACTCCCCGGCGTCGCCAAGGAGGACGTGAGGGTCCAGTTTGAAAACGGCATCCTGACCGTCTCCGGCGAAAAGAGGGACACCACCGAGGAGAAGTCCGAGCGGGTCTATCGCTCCGAAATCCGGTACGGCGCCTTCACCCGGTCGCTCCGGTTCAAGGAGGTCGACGGCGAGAAAATCAGCGCGAAACACGAGAACGGCGTCCTGACGGTCACCGTGCCGAAGAGCGCCAAGGTCCAGCCGAGGGCCATCGAAATCGCCTGAGCGGCCATGGCGCCCCGCGTCGCGGGGAGACACCAGTCGGTCTCCCCGCGCGCGCCTAGAACGTCAGCCGCACCCGCCACGTCGTATTGTTCTCGCCGCGATAGTAGAGGTAAAGCCGGTCTCCCTCCACCAGAAGTTCCGGCCCGTCGTAGCCGAAGCCGAGGGTGGGGTTTTCCAGTAATGGATTGCCGCTCCACCGTTTCCAACCCCGGTCGATATAGGCCGACCGGAGGATCGACGTCCCCCACCAACTCGACTCAAACCGGGGCGAACGCTCCGGCGTCACCGGCAACGCCGTCGCCCATTCATACGCCATGTAGTACCAGTTCCCCACCTTCACCACCGACGACCGGGCGCCGACGGTCCCGCTCTCCCATGCCTCGATCAGATCGAGAAACGGTGTCGGCTGGCAGGTGAGCGCATCGAGCCGCTGCCCTGTGGCGTAGCCGATCCTGACGCTCCACGGTTCCCGCTTCGTCATGTGATACCAGACATGCCACCGGCTCCCGTCGTGATACAGGGTCGGCGTGCCGACGTCGACGTCGGCGTAGTCAGCGCCGGGGGTGGGGACGCCCGGCATCAGCAGGCGCGACGGATCGTCGTCGGGGCGAATCGCCGGCCCCCGTTTCTCCCATGTCGTCCCGTCGCTCGACGTGGCCCAGCAGACGCTGTTAATGTCTTCGACGGCGGCTTTCCCTTCATAGAGCATGTGCCACGTTCCATCGACCTGCGCCACCGCCGGGAAGCTGGCCTGAAGCCGGTCGTACCACTCCCCTTTAAGCAAGACTTTGCCGCAAAAGGCGAAGGTCACTCCGTCTGACGAGGTGACATACCCGACGTCGTTCTCGGAGCCGTCGGTGTGGTCGATGAACCAGCCGCGCAGGAGGGGGCCGTCCCATGCGAAGTGGGGGAAGTGGAAGCCGTCGATGGCCGCGCCGACCCGTTCGGCGGGGCCGACGGCGATGGAATGATCGAAGGGGGCGTCGGGGTTGAAGGAGTCGCCGGACGAGCCGCCGCACCGGGGGAGGGCCAGCCCCGCCGTCAGCAGGGCGGCCCCGCGCAAAAGCTGGCGCCGGTTCATTTCACCGCGACGACGGCGTAGTCCTGCGAACCGAAGAGCTGCATGTTAAGTATGGCGGCGGTCCGGTTGTACTCTTCTACCACCGGTTTCATCCACCCCGGCATGCCGCTGTCATGGGCCAGCCGCCCGAGCCGCATGTGGTCGGGGAAGGGATTGAGCCACTCGATGCGCACCTCCCGGAAGCCGCACCGTTGCAGGAGAAACTGGACCGCCATCGGGTGGACCGGCTTGTCGTGGCTGATGTCCAGATAGAAGGGGCCGGAGAGGGTGGCAAGGCTGGTGGGGTTCACCGTCTCGCAGGCCAGCGTCCCCCCGTGGGCCAGCTTGTCGTAGGCGGCCCGGAAGAAATCGACCATCACGTTCGACGGCAGATGCTCGATCACCTGAATGGCGCTGATCCCCCCCAGCGAACCGTCGGCCTGCCTCCCCAGCCAGCCGAGCAGATCGGCGTGTTCGACGGCGAGTCCCCGCTGTTTACACTCTTCCACCATCTCGTCGTTCAGGTCGATGCCGGTGGCGCCGATCCCGGCTTCGCGGTAGAGCTCCAGCAGCTCGCCCCGTCCGCAGCCGACGTCCACCACCGGGCCGGGGGCGTTTTTGAACCAGCCGGGGTAGACGGCCAGTTTCTGGCGGATATCGTCGCGGCTGCCTCGATGCCGGTTCTCAAACAGGAGATAATCGAGGCTCTCGAACTTTTGGGCCTCGGCGGTGGCGGAGGCCAACGTCTCGGGGGCGCTCGACAATTTGTTCAGCAGCTCCACCACCCGGCGGCGCATGAAGATCACCTCCCGGTCGGCTTCGGCCATAACGCTGGAAAGCGTCGCCGCCTGCCGTTCCAGCGCGTCGGTCCGTTTTTCCCCGGCCAGCATCCGCGACTCCAGCCGCTCGGCCCGGAGCATGGCGCCGGTCATCCGGGCGGAGAGGTTGTTGAACTGCCGCTCGGCCGATTCGACGGCGCCTTTCATCTTGTCCAGCGCACGCAGGGTGTTGGCGTTGAACTCGGCCTGACGGGCAAGCTGGATGTTCAGCGTCGGCTGGACGAATTTTTGGAAGAGCTTCTTGTAGAGCGACACCAGCGAGCCCACGGCGCCGCCGCGCGGGGAGCCGGTATCGACCGGGCGGGTTACGTCCCATCCCTGGTCGAGTGCGGCGAAGATCCGGTTGCGGGCGTCCACGTCGTCGAAGAGGAGGGTGAAGTCCCGCTGGCTCTCGGTGACGGCCAGCGTCAGATCGCGCAGGTAGGCGACTTCCTGATCGTCGTAGAGGCCGCGCGCCATTTTCTCGTCGATCCGGGCCCGGATACGCTCGGAGAGGGCGACGGCGTCGATGTCGCCGGTGGCGGTGACAAAGGTTTTTTGGTCAGCGCCGGTCTCTTTAGTCACGCGTCTTCCTCAAGTTATCAGAGTCAGTATCTCGTCGGGTATCCGCCGGGGGCGCATGGTTTCGTTCAGGCAGGCCATGTCGGTCCGCCCGGTCACCAGCCGCTCGCCGTCGGCGGGACGTATGATGATATAGCCGAACGAAAGGCGCGTTCCCCGGGTCACGGTCAGGGTCGTCTCCACCTCGATCAGGTCGCCATAGACCGCCGGTCGGCGGTAGTCGGCCTCAGCGTGGGTGACGGCGAAAGTGACCCCCTTCCTGACCCACTCCGCCGGATCGACGCCGCGCGATTTAAGAAGCTGCGTCCGGGCCCGCTCGAAGTATTTCAGGTAATTGGCGTAGTATACCACCCCGCCGGTGTCGGTGTCTTCGTAGTAGATTTCGACTGGCGTGACGTGCGGGCGCTCACTCATTCTTTTTCGCCTCGTCCCAGAGGGCATCCATCTCTGCAAGCGTCGCCTCCCCCAGCTCCTTCCCGCTGGCTTCGATGCGGGCTTCGACGTGGGCGAAGCGGCGGATGAACTTGCCGATGGTTTTCCGCAGCGCCTCTTCGGGGTTGACCTCCATGAACCGGGCGACGTTGACGAGGGAGAAGAGAAGGTCGCCCAGCTCTTCTTCCATATGTTTCACGTCCCGCTCGGCGAAGGCGGCGCGGAACTCGGCCAACTCTTCCTCCACCTTCTCGAAGGCGCCGTCGACGTTGGCCCAGTCGAAACCGGCGCGGGCGGCTTTCTTGCCGATCTTGTAGGCCCGCGCGAGGCTCGGCATGGCGGCGGGGACGCCGTCGAGGGCCGAGGTGCGCTCTTTATGCCCTTCTTCGGTCTTCTTGATCTTCTCCCACTGGGTGACGACGGCGCCGGGGGTGGGGGCGTGGGCTGCGCCGAAAACATGGGGGTGTCGGCGGATCAATTTGTCGCTGATGGCGTGGCAGACGTCGGCGGCGGTGAAGTCGCCCCGCTCGTGGGCGAGTTGCGCATGGAAGACGACTTGCAAGATGAGGTCGCCCAGCTCGTCCCGCAGGGTGGGCATGGAGCCGCCGTCGATGGCTTCAAGAACTTCGTAGGTCTCTTCAAGAAGGTAGGGCTTCAGGCTCTCGTGGGTCTGTTCGGCGTCCCACGGACAACCACCGGGCGAACGCAACCGCGCCATCACCCCCACCAACCGGTCAAACGCTTCGGACATGGGATAGGAACCTTCTTTTTCTTTGGAAAGAAAAAGAAGCAAAAAGAAACTCCCCCATTTGGCTCAGGGGGTGAATCCACCTCCTGAGCCAAATGAAAGGAAAGGCTCTTTCGCTTCGTTTCCGTTCAAACGAAAACGAGGGCACTATACCATGCCGGAAGCGTTGGCCCGAGGGGGGGGGCGCCGGTCAGCCCTGCGTCGGCAGGGGATGGAAGATTTCCGCAGAAGCGCAGAAGTGCTACAATCACGGCCCATTCGGGAATATTCTCTCCATTCGCCAAGGAGCGACCATGCGATCCTTCGTCAGAGCTTTTGCCGTTCTCTCCCTTTCCTTCTCCCTCGGAGCTTGCGGCGGTTCTTCGACCAGCAGCGCTCCCCCCGCCCGGACGGCGGCCCAACTCGACAGCGGGACCTATTACGCCGGGATGCTCCTCTACGCCAAGGAGGTCTCCCAGCTCGCCGACGGGGCGGTGATCGGCTACCGTCTCACCGACAGCGACGGCACGCGGGTCGTCGAGCGGATCGGCGTCATGACCATCGACCATGTCGACGCCGACGGCCTCACCTACACCTGGCATACCTACGGCACCGACATGAAGAGCAAGCGCGACGGCGGAACGGTCACCCTCACGACCGACGGCGACGGGGGCGACCTGGACAACGACGGGGAGCGGGACCTCCACTACGTCTCCCCCCCCGCCCCCCGCGACGGCCTCACCGACGAGCGGTATCTCAAACTCGCCTTCCACCGCGCCCCCAAGCGGGCCAAGCGGATCAGCTTCCGGATCATAGACAACGGCCAGAGCGCGCCCGTTGTCGCCGCCCGTCCCATACTCCAGTTTGGCCATGACGGAAAGATGCTCCTCTTCGACCGGGAGCTGACCGTCGTCAACGAATACGCCAATAAACGGGTCGAGTACGCCGCCCACCCGGCGGTCGATCTGCTCCGCAAGGACGACCTCCTCATCGTCGACCGGCGGATCTCGCTGGAGCAGGCCCAGGCGGCCGCCAACGCGGCGAACCGCGCCTACCGAACGTCCCCTCGTCTCTCGAAGGACGGCCTCGGCGGCGTCTCCAACAGTTGGTGTTGCGGCATCGACGACATCATCAGTACCGTCACGACGGTCGTGAACACGGTGGGAGGGGTCGTCGTGACCGCCGGAGATGACATCGCGGATGAAGCGACGCAAGTGTGGGACGGGCTGAGCGCCTTTTGGGGGGCGATCCAGAACATCAGCTACAGCGGAACCCCCATTTCGCTGAGCGGCGTCACCTTCCGCCAGGGGCCGCCCCTTCTGGCCGGGCGCGCTGGGGGTGGCGGCGCCGCCGCCTTCTCCGACGGAGCTATCGACGTGGCGATCTCCCTGGGCCTGGAGATGGACCTCGATGTCAACATCTCCCTGGACCCGATCACCTTCGCCACCGATCTCATCAACAGCAGTCCGTCGTTTAACGCCTTTGGCATCTCCACGACCTGGTCCCCCAGCGTGGCCACGACGATCACGTTCAACAACCTCACCCAGGAATACAGCAAAGAGTTCCACCTCCCCGCCTCCGCGTCGATCCCGATCGGCGACACCCCGCTCTCCCTCACGCCGGTCATCGTCGGCTTCCAAGTCGATTGCACCCCGACGTCCGGCCCGATGAACGGCTCCCTCCAGTTCAGCAACTCCGCCTCCCTCACCGCCGGCTTCGAGTCGGGCTCGTTCACGGCGTCGGGGAACACGCCCCCCACACAGGCCTCGCAGGACGCGCTCACCGATGCCAATGGCGCCACGTGCAGCGTCTCCATAGGTCCGGGAACGGAGCTTACGGCGGCGCAGATCGTCCACTTCCCGCTCACCAACTGGTTTAGCACCGCGTTCACCTCCGGCCTCTACTGGACGGAGGTGGAGCTCCAGGCGGGGATGTCGGTCGGCTACAAGGGGGTCACGGTGTGGGACATCGATCTGGGGACCATTTACAGTGAGCTTCTGAACATGAGCAGCTACTGAGGAACCCGCACGGCGCGCCCCCCGGTCCGCAGGGGCCGGGGGGCGCGTTTCGTTTACGACGAGGCGGAGCAGCTGACGGAGCCGCGGCGGACGTGGATGGTGAGGCGCCAGGTGTCGGCGGGGACGGGGTTCTCCTCCCACGCCCGGACATATTCCAGCCGGATCGTGGTCGTCCCCTGCCCCACCGCCCGGAAGACCCAGGTCTCGGTCCCTCCGGCGCCGACGGCGTCGCTGTCGCTCTCCTGATAGTCGCTGCCGACGAGGGTGACGAATTCCTCCTCCAGCGGTTCGGCCAGGCGCCACTGGTAGCCGGTGGAGGGGTTTGACGGCAGCTCCACGCCGAACCGCTCCCGCGTGAGGACTTCCGCGCCGCTTACGTCCCGGTCGTACATGCGGGTGTCTTCGCTGCGGACCGACGAGCCGCAGGCGACGAACAACAGGGCCAGCAACGCCCATCCGCTCCAGCGCATTCTCATGGCGGCGAACCTCCTGACTCCAGTCTACTACCGAATCGCCCCCCCATCGGGTACAATGACCCTTTTCACCGACACCTGCGAAAGGCGCCCAGACCCATGCGAAGCGACCGCGTCAAAAAGGGGATCGAGAAAGCCCCCGCCCGCTCCCTCCTCTACGCCACCGGCGTCACCGAAGCGGGGATGAAGAGCCCCTTCGTGGCCGTCATCTCCTCCTTCACCGACATCATCCCCGGCCACATCGGTTTCCGCGACCTGGAGCGGGCCATCGAGCGGGGGATCCACACCGGCGGCGGGCAGGCGTTCCTGTCGTCCGTCCCCGGCGTCTGCGACGGCATCGCCATGGGGCATGTGGGAATGCACTATTCGCTCCCCACCCGGGATCTGATCGCCGACATGATCGAGTGCGTCGTCACGGCGCACGCATTCGACGGCATGGTGATGCTGACCAACTGCGACAAGATCACCCCCGGCATGCTGATGGCCGCCGCCCGGCTGAACATCCCCACGGTCATCGTCACCGCCGGGCCGATGATGGCAGGGGTTCACCGGCAACAGCGTCGCTCGCTGGTGCGCGACACGTTCGAGGCCATCGGCCAGGTGCAGGCGGGGACCATGAGCGTCGAAGAGATGGTCGCGCTGGAAAAGGAAGCCTGCCCCGGACCCGGCTCCTGCTCCGGCATGTACACCGCCAACACCATGGCCTGCGTCACCGAGTCGATCGGCATGTCGATCACCGGTTGCGCCACGGCGCTGGCGGTCTCGGGCAAGAAACGGCGCATGGCCTTCGACTCGGGGGTCATGGTGATGGACCTGATCAAGCGGGACATCAAGCCGCGCGACATCATGACCAAAGCCGCCTTCGAGAACGCCATCCGGCTCGATCTGGCGCTGGGAGGCTCCACCAACACAGCCTTGCACATTCCGGCCATCGCGCACGAGGTGGGGGTGAACGTCGGCATGGGCGACTTCGACCGGCTGGGGCGGACCACGCCGCAGATCTGCTCCATCCGCCCCGGCGGCGAGGATTTCATCGAGGACATCGAATACGCAGGGGGGCTGCCTGCGGTCATGAAGGAGCTGAAAACGATCCTGAACGACGAGGCGACCATCAACGGGACGTCGATCCACCAGATCTGCGACGCCGCCCGCAACGACAACCGGGCGGTCATCCACCCCATGGCCGACGCCTTCAAGCCGGAGGGGGGGATCGCCTGTCTGAAGGGGAATCTTGCCCCCGACGGATGCGTGGTCAAGCAGTCGGCGGTGGCGCCGGAGATGATGAAGTTCACCGGCAAGGCCATCTGTTTCGACAGCGAAGAGAAAGCCTACGAGGCGGCGCTGGCCGGGAAAGTGAAGCCGGGGCATGCCGTCATCGTCCGCTACGAAGGGCCCAAGGGGGGGCCTGGCATGCGGGAGATGCTGGCCACCACGGCGGCGATCACCGGCATGGGGCTGTCGAAATCGGTGGCGCTCATCACCGACGGCCGCTTCTCCGGCGGCACGCGCGGCCCCTGCATCGGCCATGTCTCGCCGGAGGCGATGGCGGGGGGCCCGCTGGCGCTGGTGAAAAACGGCGACCTGATCGAGATCGACATCCCGAAGCGAAAGATCGAGCTGAAAGTCTCCGCCGCCGAGCTGGCCAAACGGCGAGCGGCGTGGAAGGCGCCCAAGCCGAAGATCACCAGCGGCTATCTGGTCCGCTACGCCGACTCGGTGACCAGCGCCGCCACCGGCGGCGTTCACCTGCCGCAGGCCCAGTTGGTCAAGAAGAGCGGAAAGAAAAAATAGCCGCCCCCTGCGCATGTTCGAAGGCCCGGCCGGTTTCCCGGTCGGGCCTTTTTGTGGACGGCGCCTCTACGAGTGCGTCCGTCGTCTTCGCCGACTCCGTCTCGACCGATCAATATCTCCCCTCAGAGGCGGTTCCCCCCTTCCTCCAATTGCGCTACCATGAGGCCATCGTCAACACCGGACCGAAACCGATGAGCGCGAATCCCTACGCCGACCTCCCCACCACCGTGGAGATCCCCGACCGCCCCGTCACCGCGTTGCTGGACGACGCCGTGGCGCGGTTCCCGGAGCGGGTGGCGCTCTCCTTCTTCGGCGTCACCCTGACCTACCGCCAGCTCGACCGGGCCGTCGACCGGGCGGTCAACGTTATGCGCGAGCGCGGCCATCGCCCCGGCGATCCGGTCGCCATTCTGACCCCCAACAGCCCGCATGCCGTCATCCTCTATCAGGCCGTTCTCCGGGCGGGCGGAATCGTCGTCATGCTCAACCCGTTGCTGGTGGAGCGGGAGCTTTTGACCATCCTGACCGACTGCCGGGCGAAGATCGCTTTCGTCTCGAACCTCTTCCTCGCCAAGATCGACGCCATCCAGCCGCAGACCCCGCTCGCCTCCATTGTCGTCCTCGCGCTGGACGACTACATGCCGTGGCTCACCGGACGCCTTTTCAACGTAAAGATGCGCCTCGAAGGGAGGAAACCGCTCAACCGGCGCGACGCCACCCACACCCCGTGGAAGAGCGCCATGGCCGCCGTCCCCGACGTCGCCCTGCGCCCCCCCCTCACCTCCGCTGACACCGCCCTTTACCTCTATACCTCCGGCACCACCGGCGCCGCCAAGGCGGTGGAGCTGACCCACGCCAACGTGCTGGCCAACGCCTACCAGTGCGGCGCCTGGTTTGTGGACGCCACCCCGGGGGAGGAGGTCTTCCTGCTGGCGTTGCCCCTGTTCCACGCCTTCGGCATGACCGTCGGCATGAACACAGCGCTGCGTCTTGGCGCCACGATGGTCTTGACCCCCAAGTTCGACGCCGGACAGGTGATGAAGCTGGTGGCAAAGCATCGGGTCACCATGCTTCCCGGCGTCCCGGCCATGTACCATGCCATCAACCACCACCCCGACGCGGCGCGACGCGACCTGTCGTCGGTTCGCTACTGCATCTCCGGCGCCGCCACCCTGCCGAAAGAGACCAAGGAGACCTTCGAGAAGCTGACCGGCGGAACGCTGGTGGAAGGATACGGCCTGTCGGAAGCGTCGCCTTGCACCCACTGCAACCCGCTGCGCGCCCCCAACAAGGAGGGCTCCATCGGCCTGCCGTTGCCCAACACCGCATACGCCATCGTCGCCGGGCCGGAAGGGGAAGAGGTTCCGGCGGGAGAGATCGGCGAACTGATCGTGAAGGGGCCGCAGGTAATGAAGGGGTATCACGGACGCCCCGCCGACAGCGACCTTGCGCTGAAGAACGGGTGGCTCTTCACCGGCGACATGGGCTACCGGGACGCCGACGGCTTCGTCTACCTGATGGACCGGAAGAAAGAGCTGGTCATCACCGGCGGTTGCAACGTTTATCCCCGTGAAGTTGAAGAGGCGTTGTACCGGATCGACGGCGTCGTAGAGGCTGCGGTGGTCGGGATGCCCGACGACTATCTGGGAGAACAGGTCGTCGCCGCCGTCGTCGTCCGCCCCGACGCGGGGTTAACCGAAGCGTCAGTCATCGCCCGGCTGAAAGAGGATTTGGCCGGGTACAAGGTTCCGAAACGGGTCCGGTTCCTCGACACCCTGCCGAAGACGGTCATCGGCAAGGTGCTGAAGAGGCAGGTGAAGGAAGAGATGATGAAGGGGTGAAGGTACCCTCCGCCTGCCATTCCGGCCAGAGGAGGGTTCAACACGTGACGCGCGTCAGAGAACCTCAATATAAGCGCCCCGACCGGTCCCCTATTTCTCTTCGACTTCCGGGGAGTCGGGTTGATTCGCCCCCTCGGCGGTCATGGGCAACCGGGTGGCCAACGCCTTGTCAATCCGGTAGCCGTCGAGGTCCATCACTTCAAGACGCCACCCCTCCCACTCGGTCACATCTCCGGTGCGCGGCATTCTGCCGAGAAGCCACATTATCATCCCGCTCAGCGTGTGGTAACGCCCCTTCTCCTCCTCGGGGACGCTTTTCAGGTGGAGACGGTCCTTGAGCTCGGCGATAGGAATAAGGCCGTCCAGAAGCCACGAACCGTCCTCGCGCTGGAACGCCCGCACGTCTTCCGGGTTTCGCGGCTTGAATTCGCCGGCCAACGCCTCCAGCAAATCCTGCAGGGTGACCAGCCCGAGAATCTCCCCATATTCGTCTACCACGAACACCATCTGCATCCCGGACTCCCGGAACCGTTCCAGCAACGTCAACCCGGTCATCGTTTCGGGTACATAGACGGCCGGATACAACGAATCGGTCAGGTCGACCGGCGCCCCTTTCAGATGCCGCTTCAAGAGCCTCTTGGCGGTGATGATTCCCAAGACATCGCGCATCCCCCCTCCCCTGACCACACGAAAACGGGAGTGGTCCGATTCGACCAGCCGGGCGAGCCCTTCTTCGAGAGGCCGGTCGATGTCCAGACAGACGATCTCGCTGCGGGGGGTCATCAACGACGCGATCTGTCGGTCGTCGAGCCGGAACACGTTGCGGACCATTTCATGCTCATGCTTCTCAATCACGCCGCTCTGCGACCCCTCGACCAGCATGGCGTGGATGTCCTCCTCCGTCAGGTTGGCGGCGCCCAGCTCCTTTTTCCCCATCAGCCGCAGGATCGCGTTGGTCGAAAGCGACAGGAGGAGGACGAACGGACGCGACAACCGCGCAAGCAACGCGATCGGGCGGGCCATACGCCGTGCGATCCCCTCGGCGTTAAACTGGGCGATCCGCTTGGGAACCAACTCGCCGACGACGATGGAGACATACGTGACGCCCACCACCACCAGCGTCGTCGCCACGAGGAAGCTGCTCCCCTCCTCCATGCCCATCCGCCCGAGCAGTCCGGCAAGGGGGGCGGCAAGAACCGCTTCCCCCACGATGCCATTCAGAATGCCGATGGCGGTGATGCCGATCTGCACGGTGGACAGAAACTGGGTCGGATCTTCGCCCAGACGTATGGCCACCGCAGCAGCCCGATCCCCCTCGTCGGCCAGCCGCTGGAGGCGGCTTTTACGGGCGGTGACGAGCGCAAGCTCCGACATGGCGAAGAGGCCATTCAGCAAAATCAGGGCGATCAGCAGGACGATATCCAAGCGGCTTTCTCCATAGCGGATTGTCGGCATCTGTATACCACGGCAGAAAGAGAACGACATGCCATTTTTCCCTTTGGCGGCATCCCGCAACCACCCGTTTGCGGAGTCCCCCTTCCCCCCTCCCCTTCATTCCGGCTAGAATGGTTGGAATGAGTACAAAGCGAAAAAAGGTCATCCTGGCCACGACCGCCGGTTTCTGCTGGGGGGTCAAGCGGGCCATGGACATCACCATCGACATCGCGAAAAACGCCGAATCGCCGGTCTATACCCACGGGCCGCTCATCCACAACCCGCAGGTGATCCAAACCCTCGAAGGCTCCAACGTCTTCGCCGTGAA
>JADGCD010000040.1 GCA_015229165.1 Nitrospinota bacterium
GAAGGGCCTCGCCGTCGGCGCCGTCGAGGGGGGCCGGGTAGACCACGGTCACCCCGTCGACCGTCTCGGTCCGCAGGGTTCCCCCCTTGTCGCCGGCGACCAGCTTTTCCTTCAGCGTCCGGTTCTCCCGCTCCATGTCGCGCAACTTATCGGCCAGCTTCTTCACCCGGTCGGTCAGCTCCATCGGCGGCGCTTTGAGGGTGTCGGCGGCCCGTTTCAGCTCCCGCTCCTGCGACAGGGCGTAGTCGTAGGCGCCGACGCCGGTGACCCCTTCGATCCGCCGGACCCCTGCGGCCAGCGCCGATTCGGAGACGATGCGGAAGAGACCGATGTCGCCGGTGGCTTTTGCGTGGGCGCCGCCGCACAGCTCCTTCGAATAGTCCCCCATGGAGACCACCCGCACCTTCTCGCCGTATTTTTCGCCGAAGAGGGCCATGGCGCCGGAGGCCACCGCCTCATCGACCGATTTCTCGTCGGTGACCACCGGGGCGTTGGCGAGAATCTGTTCGTTGACCGCCCGTTCGATGAGAGCCAATTCCTCGGCGGCGGGGGCGGTGAAATGGGTGTAGTCGAAGCGGAGCTTCTCCGGCCCCACCTGCGACCCGGCCTGCTTCACATGCCCCCCCAGCGTGGCCCGAAGCGCCGCGTGGAGGAGGTGGGTGGCCGAGTGGTTGCGGCGGGTGGCCCCGTTGCGGGCCGCGTCGACCCGGGCGGTGACGGCGGCGCCTTTGCGTATCGAGCCGGTTTCGACGGTGACGGTGTGGAAGATGTGGCGCCCGTCGGGCTTTCGGACGTCGGTGACCCGCATCCGGCACGATTCGTTTTCGATGACGCCGCCGTCGGCCACCTGCCCCCCCGACTCGGCGTAGAAGGGGGTTTTGTCGAGGAGCAACTCCAGCGTGGTCCCGGCGCCCGCTTCGTTCACCAGTTTCCCGTCGGCCACCAGTCCGAGGACCGTGGCGTCGGCCACGGCGGCGGCGTAGCCGAGGAAGGGGGTCGGCCCGGCGTTCCCCGCCGCTTCGCCGTAGACCGGGGAGACGGTGGTGTTCCCCCCCCCTTTCCACGAGGAGCGGGCCTTCTCCCGCTGGGCCTGCATGGCCGCTTCGAACCCGGCCATGTCGATGGAGACCTTCGCGTCGGCGGCGATCTCCACGGCAAGGTCCATCGGAAAGCCAAACGTGTCGTATAGCTTGAAAGCCTCTTCGCCGGGGATGGTTCCGGTAGCCTTGGCGGCGTCGATCATTTCGGCGATCAGCTTCATGCCGTGGTCCAGCGTCGCGCCGAACGACTGCTCCTCGGCCAGAACCACGTCGTGGATGATTTCCCGGTATTCGGCCAGCTCCGGGTAGGCATCCCCCATCATGTCGACCACCGTCCCGGTCAGGGCGTGGGCGAAGGGCCCCTTGATCCCCAGCATCCGTCCGTGGCGCAAGGCCCGGCGGAGAATCCGGCGCAGGACGTAGCCCCGGCCGTCGGCCCCCGGCATGATCTGCTCGGCGATCAGGAAAGAGGCGGCGCGCACATGGTCGGCGATGACCCGGTAGGAGACCGTCGTCTCCGGGTCGGCGAGGTAGGGCTTTTTGGCGATTTCGACCATCGCCTCGATGACCGGGTAGAGGAGGTCGGTCTCGTAGTTGGTATTTTTCCCCTGAATGACCGAGACCAGCCGCTCCAACCCCATGCCGGTGTCGACGGACGGCTTGGGCAGCGGGGTCAGGGTTCCGTCGGCGCCCCGGTCGTACTGCATGAAGACCAGGTTCCAGATTTCGAGGAACCGGTCGCACTCGCAGTCGATGCCGCAGGCCGGGTTGTCGCAGGCGTGTTCGGGTCCCCGGTCGTAATGGATTTCGGCGCAGGGGCCGCAGGGGCCGGTCTCCCCCATGGACCAGAAGTTGTCCTTTTCGCCGAAGCGCTGGATCCGCTCGGGGGGGAGGCCGGATATTTCGGCCCAGAGGGCCGCCGCCTCGTCGTCGTCCAGATAGACCGTGGCGTAGAGCCGCTCCGTCGGGATGCCCATCACCTTTGTTATGAACTCCCAGGCGAAGGTGATGGCCTCCCGCTTGAAGTAATCCCCGAAGGAAAAGTTCCCCAGCATCTCGAAAAAGGTGTGGTGGCGGGCGGTCCGACCGACGGTTTCGAGGTCGTTGTGCTTCCCCGAAACCCGGAGGCACTTCTGCGACGTGGTGGCCCGGACGTAGGGACGCCGGTCGGCGCCCAGGAACACGTCCTTGAACTGGACCATCCCGGCGTTGGTGAACAGCAGCGTCGGGTCGTTCCCCGGCGCCAGCGGGGAAGAGCGGACCTCGGTATGTCCCCGGGCGGCGAAGTAGTCGAGGAATGCCCGCCGGACGTCGGCCCCGGTCATTGGTTTCATAGGGTGGTCTTCCCGGCGGCGATCCGCCGTCTCCTTGGCTGTTCGATGAATGAATCGAAGAGTATAGCCGGATCGGCCTTCGATGGGAAGGAGGGGGGCGGGGAATGGAAAGGGGGAGGAGGGTCGTCCCTCCTCCCCCCGCTACGCCCCTTTGGGGTCGGGGCGTCGTGACTGTGGCTACGGCCATGTTCTTGCCCGATTTCTTGTCCCGCCCCTTCCAGACCGAGATGTGGAACCGGTGGGAGTCCAGATACTCCCCTTTCCGGGCCCGGATATTCTCCCGGATGGTCTCCGACAGGGCGTGGTCGTCGTGGGGCCATGCGTCGATCGAAAGGGAGGTGATCCCGCCGGGGGGGAGGTGGCCCGCCGCCTTGGGGGCGCCCAGTTTCACGATCTGCTCCGCCGTGGCTTCGTTGACTTCGGTTTTTTCCACAAAAACGTAGCAGTGGCGGAAAGGGAAGCCCCCCTGCGTCGCCAGGGGAGGGGGGACCACCAGCGTCTCCCCCGACCGGGAGGGAATGTCGGCGAACCGGTCGAAATCGACCGGCGGAGGGGGCGGGGGGGACGTCGGACGGTGCGGGGCGACGCTTCCCAGCGCCCGGGGAGGGGCCAAGGGGGCTCCGGTCAGGCTCCGGTAGGCCACTGCCATGACGCAGACCCCCAGCGGGGCGGTCAGCAGGATGCCGACGAAGAAGGCGAAGATCCCCGACAGCGATACGATCGTCACCAGAAAGACGAAAAGCGTGGTCGGAACCGGGTTGGCGAACCAGAGCTTGCGCGATTTCTCCATGGCGGGCCAGAAGTCGTCGTCGGCGTCCATGATGAAGAAATAGGTATAGAGATACCAGGAGTAGACCACCAGATAGACGACGACCGCCAGCAGGAACGCCAGCAGAATCCCTCCTCCCATCGCCGCCAGGGCGTTTTCGGCCACCTCTCCGCCCGGGTCGCTGGCCATGACGCCGCCGATCCCAAGAACCAGAACCGCCGGAACCATGATGACCACGACCGGGATCAGGGTGAAGACGGAGATCATCAGGTTGGCCAGAAACAGGGGGAGGAACTTCTGGAAGCCGTCGAAGAGCCCGTTCCACGAGGGGCCTTGGCCGTCAACCGACCGGAGCGCGACCATCATGATTCCCCCCAGCATCGGGCCGGTGATGGCGAAGGCGACCAGTCCTCCGAAGAAGGGGACGATGTTGGCCGCCATCATGACGCCGATATAGAGGATGAACGCGACCACCATCGCCTGCATGTTCTGGCGGAAAACGCCCCATCCTTCGGAAAAGAACCGACCGATCTCGTACTGTCCGCTCATCTCTTGTTTTCCCCGTGTGACGTCTGGTTCGACCGATTATACCCCTCCCCCGCCACGCCGGACAAAACTTCGGCGCCGCCCGAAAGATCGGACGGCGCCGGAGCGGAAAGCGGCCTGCGTTACGAGAAGGTCATTCCCAGAACGATGACCGTCATCAAGCCGGCGGCCAGCAGGGCGACGGCGCCCACGAACCCCATCACAGGGATGCTTTCCAACATGTGAATCCTGTCCACACCATGAATAACACTCATAAAACCCTCCTCCTGCGTCGCAGGACGTTGTTGCTTTCCTTCACCTCTAATCTACGTCCCTTTCCCCGAAAGGAGGCGGAAATGAAGAGGGTAAAAGGAGGGTCATCCTCTGACAGGCTTGAAATACAAGGCCGAAAGAGGGGGGAGTGTTATCCGCAGGCTGTGGGGCCGACCGTGGGCGCCCCAGTCATCGGCCATGGCGCCCCCCAGATTGCCCATGTTCGAGCCGCCGTAGATCTCCGAATCGGAGTTCAGCAGCTCGGCGTACCAGACCCGCTCCGGCACGCCGAGGCGATAGTCGTACCGGGGGACGGGGGTCAGGTTGAAGACGCAGACGATATGATCGCCGGGGCTCTTCCCCTTGCGCAGGAAGGAGATGGTGGAGTTTTCGTGGTCGTTGCAGTCGATCCAGTCGAACCCGGCGTAGGAGTCGTCCACCTCCCAGAAAGCCGGTTCGCGCCGGTAAAGGTTGGCCAGGTCGGCGAAGAAGGAGAGCTGCCGGGCGTGGGGTCGGTGGCGCAACAGGTGCCAGTCGAGCGACGCGTCCCACTTCCACTCCGACCGCTGGCCGAAGTCGGCCCCCTGGAAGAGGAGCTTCTTCCCCGGGAAGGCGTACATGTAGGCGTAGAGCGCCCTGAGGTTGGCGAACTTCTGCCAGTCGTCGCCGGGCATCTTGTCGAGCATTGACCCCTTGCCGTGGACCATCTCGTCGTGCGACAGCGGCAGGACGAAGTTTTCGGTGAAGGCGTAGAGCATGGCGAAGGTCAGGTTGGAGTGGTGGTACTTCCGGTAGACCGGGTCCTTTGCGAAGTATTCCAGCATGTCGTGCATCCACCCCATGTTCCACTTCATGGTGAAACCGAGCCCCCCTAGGTAGACCGGGCGGCTGACCGCCGGGAAGGAGGTCGACTCCTCCGCCACGGTGACGACGCCGGGGAACTTTTCGTGGATGACGATGTTGAGCTTGCGCAGGAACTCGATGGCGTCCAGGTTCTCGTTGCCGCCGTACTGGTTCGGGGTCCATTCCCCCGGCTCGCGGGAATAGTCGAGATAGAGCATCGACGCCACTGCGTCGACCCGGATGCCGTCCAGATGGTAATACTCGATCCAGAAGAGGGCCGACGAGATCAGGAAGTTGGCCACCTCGGGACGGCCGTAGTCGAAGATCAGCGTTCCCCAGTCCTTGTGCTCCCCCCGGCGCGGATCGGGATGCTCGTAGACCGGCTGGCCGGTGAACATCCGCAGCCCCTGCTCGTCCTTCGGAAAGTGGGCGGGGACCCAGTCGACGATCACCCCGACGTCGTGGTTGTGGAGGAAATCGACGAAATACTTGAAGTCGTCCGGGTCGCCGAAGCGGCAAGTGGGGGAGAAGTAGCCCGTCACCTGATAGCCCCACGAACCGTCGAAGGGGAACTCGGAGACCGGCAGCAGCTCGATGTGGGTGTAGCCGTGGGTTTTGCAGTATTCGGCCATCCGGGGCGCCAGCTCCCGGTAGGAGAGCCACGCCGCCCCGTCGGGGGAGCGGGCCCACGAGCCGAGATGGACTTCGTATACCGACATGGGAAGGGTCAGCGGGTTGCTCTTCCTGCGGCGGGCGACCCAGTCGTCGTCCCCCCAGAGGTAGTGGCCGTGGTCCCAGACCACCGAGGCCGACTTGGGGCGCAGCTCCGAAGCGTAGGCGTAGGGGTCGGCCTTCAGGAAGACCTCGTTGTGAACCCCCTTGATCTCGAACTTGTAGAGGGTATGCTCCCCCATGCCGGGGATGAACAGCTCCCAGACGCCCGATCCCCCCATCACCCGCATCGGAAAGCGCCGTCCGTCCCACTCGCAGAAGGGGCCGACGACCGAGACCCGTTGGGCGCCCGGCGCCCAGACGGCGAACCGGACCCCCACCATCCCGTCGACCTCCACCACATGGGCGCCGAGCCGTTTGTGGATTTCGTAGTGGTTCCCCTCGTTGAAGAGGTAGAGGTCCATCTCCCCGATGAGGGGGAGGAAACTGTAGGGATCGCGGTTGAGCGACACCTCCCCCCGCCAGGTGACCAGATGCAGGTCGTAGGCGAAGACCTGCCGGTTCGGGATGAAGACCTCGAAGAAACCGGCGTCGTGGATCCGCTCCATCCCCCACCGGTTCTCCCGGTTGTGGAGCTCCACCACCGCCATTTCCGCCGCTTCCGGGTTGAAGGCCCGGACCGCCACCCCCCCCTTCACCGGGTGGATGCCCAGGACGGAGAAGGGGTCGTGATGGTCAGCGTGGATGATTCGTTCTATATCGTGTGGCGCTGCTGTGCTGGACATCGGCCTCTCGCAAGCGGATGGATGAGATGGGTGCTGGTTGATAGTACCACTTATGGGCCTCCGGTGCGGTGGGCGCCCATGAATGGGGCGACCTTTCATCGGTCGCCTAATTTGTGGGCGCCAAAGGGGAGGGGTTTGCGACCTGGCGACAAGTGTTGCGGATGGTGATAACAGCAAACGGATCATGATGTTGTATGGCGAATGACCGACATTTGTCCGGTTGGCGCCATTGTTGCCTCTGCAGGGTATGGGGCGACCGATGGACGCATCGAATGCCCCACGAAAAACGTACACCCCTATCGAACTTAGAGGAGCTTTCAGATGAACAAACTGCTGCTTGCCTTTACCGCGCTGGCGCTGGTCGCCACCGTCTCCCCGGCCAAGGCCGACGACGGCGTCACCATTTCCGGTTTCGTCGACACCGCCTACTACACCAACAACAATTCCGAAGAGTCGACCTTCTCGCTGGACCAGGCCGAGATCGACATCAAGAAAACGGTCGAAGGGGTCGGCTCGCTGCGGATCGATCTTCAGGCCGTCCGGGGCGCCGCCAACACCACCGACGATCTCCTCGAACAGGGTTTCGTCACCGCCAATTTGGGGCCGGTCGCCCTGACCTTCGGCAAGTTCAACGCCCCCATCGGCTTCGAACTGCTTGATCCCAACGAGATGTACCAGTACTCCCACGCCATGGTGTTCGACTACGGTCTTCCGACCAATCTGACCGGCGCCATGCTGTCGGGCGCCTTCGGGATGTTCGACGCCGCGGTCTACGTGGTCAACGGCTGGGATCTGATGGCTGACGACAACAAGGACAAGACCATCGGCGGTCGGCTCGGGATCACCCCGGTCGAGGGCGCCAACGTCGGCCTCTCCTACATCACCGGCAAAGAGGGCTCCGACGCCGAAGGGGGCGTGCCCGCCAACCTGTCGGTCATGGACGTCGACTTCAAAGTGACCATGATCGAGAAACTGACCGTCGGCGGCGAGTACAACGCCGGAACCGCCGAGGGCGCCAGCGCCGTCTCCGCCGGGAAAGACGCCACCTGGACCGGTTTCCTGGTCATGGCCAACTACGCCATCACCGATTCGATCGGGATCACCGGCCGCTACGACTCCTTCCACGACAAGGACGGCGCCCGGCTCGGCTCCGGCGTGGACGAGACCCGCAACGCGATCACCGTCTCCCCTTCCTACCTCTTCGGCGAAGGGATGGGCGTGCTGGCCGAGTACAAGATGACCACGTCGGACTTCAAGGACGCCTTCACCAAGAAGGACGGCTCCACCACCGACAGCCAGACCGAAATCGCCGTCGAGTTCACCTACTCGTACTAATCAGGGAAAAGGACAACGCGCCATGAAAAAAATCGAGGCCATCATCAAGCCCTTTAAGCTCGATGAGGTCAAGGAAGGGCTGACCGCCATCGGCGCCCACGGCCTGACCGTCACCGAGGTGAAAGGGTTCGGACGCCAGAAAGGGCATACCGAGCTGTATCGCGGGGCGGAGTACGTCGTCGACTTTCTTCCGAAGATCAAGATCGAAGTGGTCATCGCCGACGAGATGGTCGAGGCGGCCATCGAGAAAATCACCAGCGCCGCGTCGGTCGGAAAGATCGGCGACGGCAAAATATTCGTCATCCCGGTGGAAGAGGTGGTTCGCATCCGCACCGGCGAACGGGGACAGGAGGCGATCTGATGGAAACCAAGACTCCCTTTGCCTTTAAGGGACTGGCCGCCGCCTTCGGGTTGGGCCTTGTCCTCATGACCGCCCCGGCCTTCGCCGAGGAGGCCGTCGAAACCGCCCCGGCGACCGAAACCGCCGAGGCCCCCGCCGCCGAAGCGCCTGCCGCCGAAGCGGTCGCTTCTGAAGCGGTCGCCGTCGAGGAGGCGCCTGCCGCCGAAGCTGCGGCGGAAGCGCCCGCCGAAGAGGCGCCGGGAATCACCCCGGCCGAACTGAAGGTGATCGCCGACACCATGTGGCTGCTCATCGCCGGGATGCTGGTCTTCTTCATGAACACCGGTTTCGCCATGCTGGAAGCGGGCCTCTGCCGCCAGAAGAACACGGTCAACATCCTTTCGAAGAACGTCATCGTCTTCGGCATGGCGTCGCTCTCCTTCTGGCTGCTCGGCTGGGGCTTCATGTACGGTGAGGGGAACCCCTTCATCGGCCTTGCCGACTTCATGCTGTCGATCCCCGGAGAGGCGGGCAAGGTGCCCAAAGAGGCCTCGTTCTTCTTCCAGTTGGTCTTCGCCGCCACCGCCGCCACCATCGTGTCGGGCGCCGTGGCCGAGCGGATCAAATATCCGGCCTTCTTCGTCTTCTCCTTCCTGCTGGTTGCGTTCATCTACCCGGTGACCGGTCACTGGACCTGGGGCGGGGGATGGCTGTTTGAAATGGGTTTCGGCGACTTCGCCGGATCGACGGTCGTCCACTCGGTGGGGGGCTGGGCCGCGCTGACCGGCGCCATCATCCTCGGGCCGCGCCTGGGCAAGTTCACCGCCAACGGCGTCCGCCCCATTCCGGGCCACAACCAAGCGATGGCTGCCCTGGGGATGTTCATCCTCTGGTTCGGCTGGTTCGGGTTCAACCCCGGCTCCCAGCTGGCCGCCGACGCCGGGCCCATCGCCCACATCACCGTGACGACCAACATGGCCGCCGCGGCGGGGCTTCTGGCCGCCACGCTGGTCAGCTACCTGATGATGGGCAAGCCCGACCTTTCGATGGCGATCAACGGCGCCCTTGCCGGGCTGGTGGCCATCACCGCCGGGTGCGACGGGGTGTCGGTGGCCGGCTCGGTCATCATCGGTCTCATCGGCGGCGCCATCGTGGTGGTGTCGGTCACGTTCTTCGACAAGATCAAGATCGACGATCCGGTGGGCGCCCTGTCGGTCCATCTGGTCAACGGCATCTGGGGAACCCTGGCGGTGGGCCTTTTCAACACCGAAAAGGGGCTCCTGTACGGCGGCGGCATCGACAAGCTGGTCTCCCAGGTCATCGGCATCGTCTCCATCGGGGCCTACGTGGTCATCGTCTCCGCCATCCTCTGGTTCGCCATCAAGGCGGTCATGGGTCTTCGGGTCTCCTCGGAGGAGGAATACGAAGGGCTGGATCTGGGCGAACACGGCATGGAAGCCTATCCCGACTTTTCGGTGCGGAAAGCCCCCATTTACTAAGCGGCTTGAGGTAAGATATCCGGACCAAAAGGCCCGTCCCTCCCCGAAACGCCCTCTCGGGGGGGGACGGCGCCCGGTCCGGTTGATTCATTCATATCTTTCAAGGGAAGGAATTCTCCACGATGACGCCGAAAGAGGTATTAGAGTTCGCCGCGGCTCACAACGCGGTCATGTTCGACCTGAAGTTCATGGACCTGCCGGGGCTGTGGCAGCACAACACCTACCCCATGTCCGAGCTGGCCGAAGACGTCTTCACCGAAGGGCGGGGCTTCGACGGCTCCTCCATCCGGGGCTGGCAGGCCATCAACGCCTCCGACATGCTCCTGATCCCGGATCCTTCCACGGCGGTCATGGATCCCTTCGCCAAATACCCGACCCTGTCGATGATCTGCAACGTCGTCGACCCGCTCACCCGCGAGTCGTACAGCCGCGACCCCCGGTTCGTGGCCCAGAAGGGGATCAAATACCTGAAATCGACCGGCATCGCCGACGTCGCCTACTTCGGCCCCGAGGCCGAGTTCTTCGTGTTCGACGACGTCCGCTACAACACCTTCCAGGGGGGCTCTTTCTACGAGGTCGACTCGGTGGAAGCCCAGTGGAACACCGGCCGCGACGAAGGCCCCAACCTGGGTTACAAGCCCCGCTATAAAGAAGGCTACTTCCCCTGCCCCCCCACCGACTCCCTGTGGGACATCCGGGCGGAGATGGTCATCGAGATGCAGAACTGCGGCATCCCGATCGAGGCCCAGCACCACGAAGTGGCCACCGCCGGCCAGTGCGAAATCGACATGCGCTTCGACGAGATGATCCGCATGGCCGACAAGCTGTACATGTTCAAGTACATCGTCAAGAACGTGGCCAAGCGCAACAACAAGACGGCCACCTTCATGCCCAAGCCGATCTGGAACGACAACGGCTCCGGCATGCACGTCCACCAGTCGCTCTGGAAAGACGGCAAGCCCCTCTTCGCCGGCGACCTGTACGGCGGCATGAGCCAGCTCGCCCTCCACTACATCGGCGGCATCCTGAAGCACAGCCGCGCGCTGGCCGCCATCTGCGCCCCCACCACCAACTCTTACAAGCGCCTCGTCCCCGGCTTCGAAGCCCCGGTGAACCTGGCCTATTCGTCGCGGAACCGGTCGGCCTCCATCCGGATCCCCACCTACTCCCCGTCGCCGAAGGCCAAACGGATCGAGGTCCGCTACCCCGACCCGTCGTGCAACGCCTACCTTGCCTTCACCGCCATGTTGCTGGCCGGCCTCGACGGCATCCAGAACAAGATCGACCCCGGCTCGCCGCTAGACAAGGACATCTACGGACTCTCCGCCGAGGAGCTGGCCGAGGTTCCGAGCCTTCCGGCCTCGCTGGAGGAAGCCCTCGACGAGCTGGAGGCCGACCACGACTTCCTGCTCAAAGGGGACGTCTTCACCCAGGACCTGGTCGACAAATGGATCGACTACAAGCGGAGCCACGAGGTCAACGCCCTGCGGCTGCGCCCCCATCCGTACGAGTTCTCGCTCTACTACGACATCTAGGCCGACGCACCGCATTACCTACGCCGTCCTCGAAAGAGGGCGGCGTTTTTTGTGAGCTGCATTGACCTGTCCAGGCGGGAGGTGGCGCCGTGTATCTCCGGAACGGAAACCAAAACGTTTACCGGGGATGAAGACACCGTCTGTTTATGAGGAGGTGGGGAAGAGAACAGGCGCAAGTATGCCTCTGCCCGAATAACCGGTCTGGCGTTCGATTATTTCCCCCACGCCCCTCCGTTGGCTATAATGGCGCCATGAATCGTTCCGATCCCCCCCTTCAGGGCGCCCCTTTCGCTTTCCCCCGTCTGACCCTCTTTCTGGCCGGGTTCGCGCTGATATTGCTCCAGTTCTTCATGATCCGCGAGATCTCCGCCCTCCTGAAAGGGACCGAAATCGTCATCCTGATGGTCACGGTGGCCTATTTCACCGGCTCCTCCGTCGGCTACGGATTGGCCCCCCACCTCTCCCGTCGGGGGGTCAGGATCGGGGCCGCCGCAACTTTGTTGATCCATCTGACGTTACCCTTCTCCCTCCGCTGGATCGGCGGGTGGGCGGCCGATTACAGCTTCGGCGCCACCTACGCCATCGCCCTGTTCGTCGCGGCGTTTCTTCTCTCCAGCTTTTTCTCACTGCTCCTCCCCCGGTTCATCGACCAGGCGGCCGGAGGGGAGGGGGACGACCCCTTGCTCTCCCTCTACAGCGCCGAGCTGGCAGGAGCGGTGGCCGGGGCCGGGGCCATCTGGCTCGTCGCCCCCCACGGCCCCTTTGCCATCACCCTCCTCTACGAGATCGTCATGGCGGCGGTGACGGCGCTGGTCATGGGGAACGGCCCTCTCTCCGTCGCGGCCGCCCTCGCAGGTGTGGCCGGATACGCCCTCTTTTTCAGCCCCCTCTGGGACGGGAGCCTGGCCTACTACTACGCCCGCCTTTACCCCCTGCGGGATCCGGTCCCCCTCTATTCGGCCTACTCCCCCTACCAGAAGGTCGACATCGTCGAGTCGGCCAGGGGAAGGCGCTATATCTTTCTCGACGGCCTCCAGAACTACGGCGACGTCGACCTTTCCGCCTTCAACGCCTACCTGACCGGTGTCCCCACCACCCTCAACCCGCAGGGGAAGGTTCTGATCATCGGCTCCGGCTCCATGGAGTCGGTGGCCGCCGCCTCGCCGGTGTCGGCCTCGGTGACCACCGTGGAGATCGACGCCGCCGTGCTGGCCGGGGCGCGCCGGTGGATGGCCGATGTCAACAAGCTGGAGCGGGCGACCAACTGGACCCCGGTCATCGACGACGCCAAGCGCTACGTCGGCGCCACCGACGAGCGATACGACATCGTCATCCTCGACATCCCTGCGCCCCTCTCGATACAGGTGGGGCTCCTCTACAGCGAAGACTTCTTCCGGCTGGTCCGCTCCCGGCTGGCGCCGGGGGGGATTCTCTCCGTCACGCTGGCCGGAACCTTCGAGCCGGACGAGCCGACCGCCCGGACCGTGGCGGCGGGGCTGATCCGGGTCTTTCCGCAGGTGGTCGCCTACACCCCCACCTGGACCGGCCGCTCGTTCGCGCTGGCCGGGGAGAAGGACGCCTTCACCCCCGAGGAGGCCAAAGAGGCGGTCTACGGGGTGGAGAAGGGGGAGTTCTCCTTTTACGACGACGCCGAGGTCCGGGCCATCACCGGCGATAAACGCCCCATGACCTACGACGACATGCGCTATCCGGTGAAGCGAAGCATGCGCCGGGTGATCGTGCGGACATGGATGGGGGACCGATGAGCGCGCGGCTCTGGGCGTATCTCTTCGGGGTGGAGCTGGCCCTCCTTCAGACCGGCGCGTTCTTCCATCTGCAGGTGCGGCTCACCGCCGCCTATCCGAGCTACCTGACGGTGCTGCTGACCTGGCTGGCCGGGTCGATCATCGGGCTGCGTCTCGCCCGGGGGGGGGCGTCCCTTGGTCCGGTCATCCGCTGGACCGGCGGGGCGCTGGTCGCCTACTACGCCTCCTATCTGCTGTTGCGGGCTTTCCCTTACGAACTTACGCTCCTGCCGTTGCACGGAGGGTCCACCCTTGCGGCGGGGATCGCGGCGGGGGTCTTTTTCGCCACCGCCCGGCGGCTCTTCCTCTCGGCGTCCCCCCTGTTCTTCTGGGAAAACAACGGATTCATCACCGGCTGGGTCGTCGGATTCGTCGGCTATACCCTTTGGGCGGAGCGGTTCACCCTGTTGGCCCCGCCGGTCGGTCTGGCGTTGGTGGCGCTGGCCGGGTACGCCGCGTGGCGCCGGGCGCATCCCCCTTTCATCCCCGCCGCCCGATAGGCTATAATCGACCCTTTATTTCACCCCTGTTCTCTGTTGCGCGAGCGAGCCAAGTGAAAATTTGCGTGGTCGGTTCCGGGTATGTGGGGCTGGTGTCGGCGGCGGTCTTCGCCGACCTCGGCAACGAGGTGGCCAGCGTCGATGTC
>JADGCD010000041.1 GCA_015229165.1 Nitrospinota bacterium
CACTTCGCCCGCCACAATTTAATGTTATGATAATTGACAGCGGCGCGGCGGACGGGTAGCATTGGGCGTATATTCCCCTTTTGTATCTATTCGCGAGGCATCGGGTGCAACCGTCCAAAGAAACCGGCAAACTGGGTCAACTGGTCGAGGTGATGGTGACCCGCTACGCCCAGATTGAGTCGACGCTCCCCCTCCTCTCCCGGGAGCTGTCCCACTCGGAGCGGCAGGCGCTCAAGGTGGTGGCCCGTGCGGGCAGGATCACCATCGGCGGCGTCGGCAAAGGGATCGGCGCCCCCCCTTCCACCACCACCTGGCTGGTGACGGGGCTGTGTGACCGCCAAATCTTCAAGCGGACGCGGGACGAACAGGACCGGCGCAAAATCTGGATCGAGCTGTCGGAAAAGGGGGAGGCGTTGGCCCGCCTGATGGAGCGGATTCCCGACCGGATCGCCGCCGATCTCCTCTACAAGCTCGACCCGGACCAGCGCAAGGCGTTCACCGAACTGGCGGATCTGGCTCTTTCAAGGATAGAAGCGGTCGGCGCTTTGAAGTAAAATGGCCGGGGTGGTCCGGTCAATCCGTTTCAGCGAGCGTATCCTGTGAAATCCGAATACATCAATCCCTTCCTGCTGGCGACGGTCAACGTCATCCAGACCATGGCCATGATCGAGCCGATAGCGGGAAAGCCGTTCGTCAAAAAGGACCGGCAGGCCATCGGCGACATTTCGGGGGTCATCGGCCTCACCGGGGCCAGCCGCGGCTCCATCGTCCTCTCGTTCTCCGAGGGGGCCATCTGCGCCATCGTGGGGGGGATGCTGGGGATGGAGTTCGAATCGATGAACGACGACGTGAAGGACGCCGTCGGCGAGCTGACCAACATGATCTCCGGCGACGCCCGCCGCCGTCTGGCGGAAAAAGGGGTGATTTTCGAGGCGGGCATCCCGAACATCGTCTCGGGCCATCACCACACCATCGAAGCCATCGCCAAGGGGCCGGTGGTGGCGATCCCCTTCGAGGTCAAGGGGCACCAGTTCGTCATCGAAGCCTCGTTCGAAACGGAATTCTAGCCCCCGCTCTCCGTCCCCGGCGCGGTCGTCCGAAGCTGGCCGACGCCCTCACCCGCTTCCCCCCCCCGGTCGTGTCTCTCCCGGCGCGCCCAGAGGGAGAGCGTTTCCCCTCAGGCTCGCGATGCGATGGCGGCGTCAACGATGGCGATGAAGTCGGTCGCTTTCAGGCTGGCGCCCCCGATGAGCCCTCCGTCGATGTTCGGACAGGCCAGCAACTCGGCGGCGTTGTCGGGCTTCATCGACCCGCCGTACAGCACCCGGGTGGCCTCGGCCACCGGCGCGCCGAACAGGATCGCAAGCTTTGCCCGGATCCGGGCGTGGGCTTCGTCGGCCATGGCGGGGGTGGCGGTCTTGCCGGTGCCGATGGCCCACACCGGCTCGTAGGCGATAACGACGTTGGCCATGTCTTCAGGCGTCAGACCTGCCAGCGCCCCTTCCACCTGCCGGTCGAGGACGGCGAAGGTCTCTTGGGCCTCCCGCTCGGCCAAGGTCTCGCCGACGCAGACGATGGGACGAAGGTTCCCCAGGGTCATGGCGGCTTTCACCCGCTTGTTCACCGTTTCGTCGGTCTCGCCGAAGTACTGGCGCCGCTCGGAATGCCCCACGATGACCCATTTGCACCCGGCTTCCTTGAGCATCATCGGGGAGACCTCGCCGGTGTAGGCGCCGGACGCTTCCCAAAAGACGTTCTGCGCCGCCAACTGGATGGTAACGTGGTTCTGATGGACGAGCCCGGCCACCGCATGCAACGCGGTGAAGGGGGGGGGCCACCACCACGTCGGCGCCGTGGATGTCGGTCAGCTTTTTGGACAGGTCGCCCACCAGGTCGAGCGCCTGCCCGACGGTGTTGTTCATCTTCCAGTTCCCGGCCACCATGATCTTTCTGGCCATCTTTATCTTCCTCACTTTCTCAATAAGAGTCGGCGTCTTCGCCGCCTTTGGGGCAAGGGGGCCAAGGTCGACTCATTGTTTCGCATCGCCTGCTCATTCAACAGGCGCCTATCGGATCACCCTGTTGGAAAGCAACCCCGTCGTCACAGTAGTCCAGCGGCGACGCAGGTAGCTTTCCTCACGCGTCGGTCAGGGCCGCAAGGCCGGGAAGCGTCTTCCCCTCCAGCAACTCCAGAAACGCGCCGCCGCCGGTGGAGATGTGGCTCATCTTCTCCGCCAGACCGGCCTGATTCACGGCGGCCACCGAGTCCCCCCCGCCGACCACGGTCACCGCGCCGCTGTCGGCGAGCGCGTGGGCCATGGCCACGGTCCCCAGGGCGAAGGCCGGGTTCTCGAATATCCCCATCGGCCCGTTCCAGACGATGGTTTTGGCCTTCTTGAGGGCCAACTTGAAAAGAGCGATGGTGGCGGGACCGACGTCGGGGGCGATGCCGTCGCTCGGCAAATCCTGCGCCGTCACCACGTCCCGGGCGCTTTTGCTGTCCACCGCGTCGGCCACAAGAAAGTCGACCGGCAGGTAGAACTTGACCCCCTTCTTGCGGGCGGCGGCCATGACGTTCATGACGTTTTCGAGCTGGTCGTCTTCGCACAGGTTGGGACCGATGTCCCGCCCCAACGCCTTGTTGAAGGTGAAGGCCATGGCGCCGCCGATGATCATGATGTCGGCCCGTTCGACCAAGTGCTTCAGCACCGTCAGCTTGCTCGACACCTTCGCCCCGCCGACGATCACGGCAAGGGGGCGGGCCGGGTCGTTGACCGCCTTGTTGAAATAGTCGATCTCGTCTTTCAACAGGAACCCGGAGACCGCCGGTTGCACGTACCGGGCGATCCCCTCGGTGGAGCCGTGGGCCCGGTGGGCGGCGCCGAAGGCGTCGTTGACGTAGACGTCGGCCAGGGCGGCAAGCTTTTTGGCGAAGCCTTCGTCGTTCTTCTCTTCTTCCTTGTGGAAGCGGACGTTCTCCAGCAGGAGGACGTCCCCGTCTTGAAGCGCGGCGACGGCGGCCTCGGCCACCGGGCCGATGCAGTCTGCGGCGAAGGCGACCTTTTGCCCCAGGGCTTTCTCGAACACCGGCAGCACCTGCCGAAGGGACGATTCGGGGTCGCCCCCGGCTTTGGGTCGCCCCAGATGGGAGGCGACGATGACCTTCGCCCCGGCGGCGACGGCGTGGCGGATGGTGGGCAACGCGGCGGTGATCCGGGTGTCGTCGGTGACGACGCCGTTTTTCAACGGGACGTTGAAATCGACGCGGATGAAGACTCTTTTGCCCTTGAGATCGACCTGATCGATCGACAGTTTGCGCATGTCCGTTTCCCCCTGTAAAAAACGCCGTCGGCATCAGCGCCGACGGCGTTCGCGTGTTGTCCGTTCAGACCCGTCGGCTCAGAGGCCTTTGCCCGCGATATAGGCCACCAGATCGACGACGCGGTTGGAGTAGCCCCACTCGTTGTCGTACCAGCTCATCACCTTGACGGTGGTCCCGTCGATGACCCGGGTGGTGAGGGAGTCGAAAATCGACGAGGCCGGGTTGCCGTTGAAGTCCTTGCTGACCAGCGGCTCGTCACAGTAGATCAGGTAGCCTTTCAGCGGACCGCTGGCGGCCGCCTTCTTGATGATGCCGTTGACCTCTTCCACGGTGGTGGCTTTCTCCGACACGAAGGTCAGGTCCACCAGCGAGACGTTGGGGGTCGGGACCCGGATGGCCAGACCGTCGAGCTTCCCCTTGAGGGTCGGCAGGACCAGCGACACCGCCTTTGCAGCGCCGGTGGAGGTGGGGATCATCGACACGGCGGCCGCCCGGGCGCGGCGCAGGTCTTCGTGCGGCAGGTCGAGGATCCGCTGGTCGTTGGTGTAGGAATGGATGGTGGTCATCAGGCCGTTCTTGATGCCGATGGCCTCCATCAGCGGTTTGGCCAGCGGGGCCAGACAGTTGGTGGTGCAGGAGGCGTTGCTGATGACGTGGTGATTGGCCGCGTCGTATTTCTCTTCGTTGACCCCCAGCACGATGGTGATGTCTTCGTCCTTGGCGGGGGCGGAGATGATGACCTTCTTGGCGCCCGCTTCGAGGTGCTTGGCGGCGGCGGAGCGTTTGGTGAAGAGCCCGGTCGACTCGATGACCACGTCGACGCCCAGCGCCTTCCACGGCAGGGCGGCCGGATCCCGCTCGGCGGTGATGCCGATTTTCTTCCCGTCGACGATGATGCCGTTCTCGGTGGCTTCGACGGTCCCGGTGTAGGGGCCGAAGGTGGAGTCGTACTTCAGCAGGTGGGCCAGAGTGGCGGCGCTGGTGATGTCGTTGATGGAGACGATTTCGATGTCCGTGCGGCCCTGGCAGGCCCGAAGCACGTTGCGCCCAATCCGTCCGAACCCGTTGATCCCTACTTTTACGGCCATGATGTCCTCCCAAGTGGCGAAAAATGCGGCTGATAAACGCGCGCCGCGCGCGATGTCGTCGTGGGGCCAGTATATCCCAGCCCTTATCGCAGTCAACGTTAATAAGGAGTGCGAAAAACTATCTGCGTTGGCGCTGCGGTGCCGAAACCGGCGAAGTACCCCCGGAACGGAAGCCAAATCAATTACCGGGGGTGTTCGAAATGCTCATGTATTGACACATACATTCCGCTTCCTCGCCCGGCTTCTCCTTGCATCGCCTGCCTCGATAACGTTTTTCAACGGTCTTTATAATCACTCCCCCTTGCCCGGCGGGACGAGGCTGTCCACCTGCGCCGCCCGGGCGCCTTCGTAGTCGACCACCAGCTTCTCGTACGGCTCGTCCATGAGGGGGCTGCTGATGACGAAGTCGGCGGTGGAGCGGTCGCAGGCCAGCACGATGTTGTAGACCGTGGCGATCCGTTGCAGCGCCTGGATGTCGGGCTCGTGGGGGTGGCTGGCCAGCGGGTCCCAGAAGAAGATGACGATGTCGATGGCGTGGTCGGCGATCCGGGCGCCGATCTGCTGGTCCCCTCCCAGCGGTCCGCTCTTGAACTTGGTGATGGCAAGCCCCAACTCCCGCTCCAGAATCGTCCCGGTGGTGCCGGTGGCGAAAAGCTCGCGCCCTTCCAGCAGGTCCTTGTTGTAGCGGGCCCAGTCGAGCATGTCCTTCTTGCGGGAGTCGTGCGCCACCATGGCGATCCGCTTCCGGGCGGGGAAGCGGACTTTGACGTGGGGATTGCGATGCGGGCTCATGGGCTCTCCGTAATATGCGGGGTATCCCGCTACTATAGCCCCGAACGTCGGTGACTCACCACCCCACCGTCACATCCAGCGTGAAGTCGGGGTTGGTCTTGTTCAGGTTCTCGGAGAGCGACACGGTCCAGACCGTCCCGTCGGGCAGGAGGTGGCGCAGGCCGACGGTCAGGTCGTAGAAAGGATCCCCGTACTGGTAAAAGCCGGTCTCGGGGACCGGGCTGCCGTTGGCCATGCTCTGGACAATCATGGTCCACCCGTCCGACGACGGGACCATCCATTCCAGCGGCCATTCGCTGGCGAAAAACCCGGTCCACATTCCGGCGTAGTCGACGCCGGTGGCGATCCCCGCGAAACGGGAGGGGCCGGTGTAGCCGAGCCCCCAGGTCAGGCCAACCCCTTCGGCCACTGTCGATCCGGCCAGCCGGAGGCCGTATTCGTAACCGCCGGAGCCAAGCCCCGTCCCGGCGTCGCCGGTGGGGAGCTGCCCGTAGAGGGCGAGGCTGACGAGGCTCTCTCCTTCCCGCCAGAGACGCCCTTTCACCCAGAGGGTCACATCGCCGGGGACCACCTCCCGCTCCCTCCCCCGCATCACCTCTTTGTCGTCGTAGGTGGTGTGCTGCTGGTACCGGTAATCGGGATCCTCATCCTGCCCGGCGTAGCCCCGCACCCCGATCAGCCGATGCCACGCCCGCAGGACGCCGTCCATGAACCCGGCGTATTGATAGAAGAGAGGCGCCGCGAACCCGGCCTCCAACCGCTCCCCCAGCGGGTGGCGGGCGCCGACGGTCAGGGCGGCCAGTTCGTAGTCGTGGGCGACGGCCCAATGGTCGTCGGTCCCGTGGAGAAAGACGTTGGTGTAATCGAACGACACCTCCCATCGGGTCCGGTCGACGGGGGGGGCGGCTTCCGGCGGGGGCAACAACAGGCCGGTGTAGAGGGGGTGGCGATTCTTCATCGGCGCGGGGCCGTGAAAGTCGGTGGCGTGGGCCTCTCCGGGAAGAAGCAGAAGGAGGGCCGCCATGATCGAGCGCATCCCCTATATCTCCTCGGCGAACGTCTCCTTGTTCCGCTCGAACCAGGCGACCGAAAAGAGGCTGACGATGAGCCCCCCAAGAAAGACCCCCCCCACGGCCAGAAAGTCGGGGGGAGTTCCGTGGACGAAGATGTTCTGGTACCCCATGACCATCGGCGCCATAGGGTTCAACAGGAACGTGAAGCGGTATTCCTCCGGAACCTGGGAGGCCGGATACAGAATGGGGCTGACGAAAAACCAGAGCGTCAACGCCGAGCCGAGGACATGCTGGGTGTCGCGGAACCTGACGTTCATGGCGGCGAAGAAATAGACCAGCCCCACGGTGAGGGTGAGCTGGGCGACCATGAGAACCGGGAGCCAAACGACCTGCGCCGTCAGGGGGATGCCGTAGACGAACATGAAGAAGATCAGCAACGGCAGCGAGAAGACGTAGTTGGCCAGATTGGCCACGATCTTGACCATCGGCAGGATCTCCGCCGGGAACATCGACTTGGTGATCAGGTCGCCGGAGGAGACGACCGAGTTGACCCCGTCCAGCAGCGACGTGGAGAACCATATCCACGGCAGGAGCCCCGCGAACATGAAGACGGCGTAATTTTCCATCTCCACCCGCATGTAGACCGAGAAGACCAGCGCATAGACGGTGAGCAGCAGCAGGGGGTTCAGAAACGTCCAGAGCATCCCCAGCGCCGATCCCCGGTAGCGGGCCTTCAGCTCTTTCCCCACCAGCGAGCCGATCAGCTCCCGGTAGCGGAGAAGGGTCTGCACGTTAAGGATGAAGAGTTTCAGCATGGCTTGGTCTTGGTTGGAAACAAGCCGAGAGTATACACCCAAACGCCCGCTATACCGGTCGGGCCGGAACCCCGCCCACCGCGGCCCCGGCGGCGACGTCGGCGGTGACCACCGAGCCGGGAAGGACGACGGCGCCCTCCCCCACGGTAACGCCGTCAAGAAGGCTCGACCCGGCGCCGATACGGGCCCCCGCGCCAACGATGATCCCCTTGCTCGTCCACCCCTGTTCCTGAATGGGGACCGAGAGGTCGTCGAAGGTATGCATGGTGGCGAAGAGGCAGACCTCGTCCCCCAGCGCGGCGCCGTCGCCGAGGGTAATGAGCGAGTTGGACGAAAGGTTGCACCGCTTCCCCACCGTCACCCGGGCGCCGATCCGGAGGGAGCCCTCCTTGCACGAGAGGACCGTCTCCTCCCCCAGCGACACCTCGTCGCCGAGGTCGATGAAGGTCTCCCTCCCCTTGGCGTCGAGCAACACCCCCCGCCCCACCCGTACTTTTTCGCCGAGAGTGATCCGCCGGGGATACCGGAGCCAGACGTCGGGGGCGAAGCCGGGGTCGGCCCCGCAGGCCTTCAGAAGCGTCGGATAAAGGAGCCCCCGCAGTTTCATCCCGAGCCCCCCCGGAACACGGGCTGAGACGAGCGCCACCAGTTCGAACCACGCGAGGAAGAGCCACGACCGGCTCCCGACGATCAGGTCCTGATACTGGGCGACTTTCCCGCGTCCTCCCCGGCCGAGCTGGTTTTGTATCTGGACGTCGATCGGTTCGCTCATCCGCCGATTGTAGCAGAGCCCCCCCCCTTTGCGCCCCCGTGCGGCGTAAGGTATAACCGTCGCAATCCACAAGGACCGACGCATGCAGACGTTTTTCATGATCCTCGCCTGGGTCGTGGCCGCCGAAGCGGCCGCCTGGCCCGGCTACCGGGTGGCCCGGCTCCTCTTCCCGGTCAACGGGGTCGCCGCCGCGCTGGCGGCGCCGGTGGGGCTCCTGGCCGTCGCCTGGCCGGTCTGGGCCGCGGGGGAGGCGGGGCTGCCGTTCACCCCGGCCGTCATCGGCGCGGTCTGGCTGGCGCTGACGGTGGCGACGATTTATTTTCCCCCGTCCTTCGCCCCCACCCGGAGCGACCTGAAGGGGTACCTCCTCGTCCGGCTGGCGTCGCTCGTCCTCTTCGGTCTCTATCTCCTCTTCCGGGCCAAGGACCCGCAGATCATGGGGGTGGAGAAGTTCATGGACATGGGCTTTTTGACCACGTTGGCCCGCACCGACGCCCTCCCCCCCTACGACATGTGGCTGGCTGGACAGACCGCCTCCTACTACTACTTCGGCCATCTGGTCTGGGCGCTACTCCACAAGGTGGCCCAGGTTCCCACCCACTACGGCTACCAGTTCGCCGTGGCGGGTCAGTTCGCCATGACCGGACTGGGGGCCTACGGCGTTGGGCTGTTGGTGACCGGATCGCACCGGGCCGGGTGGCTGGCAGGGTGGCTGACGCTGATGGCGGGAAACGTCTGGACGATCTGGCAGTGGCTCGCCGAGCCGGGGCAGTGGGACTGGTGGAAGGGAACCCGACTGATCCCCGGCGCCATCACCGAGTATCCAGCCTTCACCTTCGCCCTGGGGGACCTCCACGCCCACCTGATGGCCCTGCCGCTGACCATGGTGACGCTGGCCGGATTGATCCGCTGGCGCGACACCGGCGAACGGCGCCACGCCCTCTTCGTGGCCGCCTGCCTGACCGGGCTGCTGATGACCAACACCTGGGACTACCTGACCTACGTCGCCGTGGGGGGGGCGTTCCTCCTGTCGGGGCCGGTGACGAAGGAGCGGGGGCTCCACCTGCTGGCGATGGCCCTTCTCCCCCCCCTTCTGGCCTTCCCCTATCTGGCGGGGATCGAGTCGCCGGTGAGCGGGATTCAGGTGGTTCCGCAAGACGTGACCACGCCGGTGTCGATCTTCCTGCTCCTCTACGGCCCGGCGATGCTGGCGGCGCTGGTGGCCACCGGGCGGTACGGCCTCTCCTCCGTCGGCGCCGGAATCGCGGCGGGCGCGGTGGTCGCCGGTTTCCTCCGAGGCTCCACCGGGATCACCGCCATGATCCTGCTGACCGGGCTGGGCGTCCTGGCGGCGCTGGGGGCGCGGGAACGGGGCGAGCGGACGGCGGCGGTCCTCTTCGCCGCATCCTTCGCCCTGATGACCGGCTGCGAGCTGATCTATGTGAACGACCTCAACGGGGGGATCAACGAACGGTTCAACACGGTCTTCAAGTTCCATTACGCCGCGTGGATGATGACCGGCGCCGCGCTGGCCGCCACCCTCTGGCGCTGGGCGGGGGACGGACGGGCCTGGGTCCGCCGGTCGGCGTGGGGAGCGACGGTCATTCTGCTCGTCATCACCGCCGCCTTCCCGGTCCGGATCGTGGCCATGCGGGCCGGGTTTCCCCACTTCACCCTCGACGGAAACGCCTACCTGACCCCCGGCGAGCGGGCTATCGTCGCCCGGCTCAAGGAGACGCCCGGAACGCCGGTGATCGTGGAGGCGGGGGAGAAGGCCTACACAAAGGAGGCGCGCATCTCGGTGAACACCGGGCTCCCCTCGGTCATCGGGTGGTGGAACCACGAGCTGACCTGGCGGGGGGATTGGCCGCCGCTGGACGAACGGATGAAGCTGGTGCGCGCCCTCTATGAAAAGGGGGACCGGGCGGTCCTCGACCGCTTCGGCGTGGCGTACGTCGTCTGCGGCGGGCTGGAGCGGGAGAGCTTCGGAGCGACCGCCTGCGACCGGCTGCCGGAGGCGGCGGAGCGCGTTCTTTCCGTCGCCGGGGAGGGGCTCTGGCGCGTCCGCCCCGGCGAGAAGTGACCGGCGATCTCTCTCTATCAGCTCATAATCTCCCTTTTATACTTCGCCCCGCTTCCGCTACAATCGGGGTTCCCGCCGTACCGTCCGGCCCCCACGGGGCCGTTCCACCTTTACGACCACGAGGAGCTTGCGACATGACCGAAAAGAAACAGGGGATCGAGACCATCGCGCTGCACGCGGGACATACGCCCGACAAGGAGACCCTCTCCCGGGCCGTGCCGATCTACCAGACCACCTCCTACGCCTTCCGCGACGCGGACCATGCGGCCAACCTCTTCGCCCTGAAGGAATTCGGCAACATCTACACCCGCCTGATGAACCCGACCACCGGCGTCCTTGAAGCCCGGGTCGCGGCGCTCCACGGGCGGGCCGGGTCGGTGGCCACGGCGTCGGGGATGGCGGCCATCTTCTATGCCATCGCCAACATCGCCAACACCGGCCAGAACATCGTCACCGGGGGGAACCTCTACGGCGGCACCTACACGATGTTCACTCACACCTTCAAGAAATTCGGCATCGAGGTCCGCTACGTCGACTCCTCCAATCCGAAGAACTTCGAGAAGGTCATCGACGCCAACACGCGCCTCCTCTACACCGAGTCGATCGGCAACCCGGCCTGCAACGTGGACGACATCAAGGCCATCGCCGACATCGCCCACGCGCACCAGATTCCGCTGATCGTGGACAACACCGTCAGCCCCCCGCCGATGTTCGACCCGTTCCAGTACGGCGCCGACATCGTGGTCTACTCCCTGACGAAGATCATCGGCGGCCACGGCACGTCTCTGGGCGGGATGATCGTGGAGGAGGGCTCTTTCGACTGGAAATCGTCGGGCAAGTTCCCGGAGATCACGGAGCCGGACAAGGCGTATCACGGGGCCAACTTTTGGGACGCTTTCGGCGGCCACGACAAGGCGATGATCCCCGGCCTTGCCTTCACGCTGAAAATCCGCACGGGACTTCTGCGTGACCTCGGCGCGGCCCTCTCTCCCTTTAACGCGCAGCAGATTCTGCTCGGCGTGGAGACGCTCCCCCTGCGGGTGGAGCGGCACCTGTCCAACGCGCAAAAGGTGGCCGAGTGGCTGGCCGCCGACAAGCGGGTGACGTGGGTGAACTACGCGGGGCTGCCGTCCCATCGGGACCACGCCCGGGCGAAGGCGCTGTTCCCCATGGGGCCGGGGGCGATCTTCGGATTCGGCGTGAAGGGGGGATACGAGGCGGGCAAGAAGCTGATCAACAGCGTGAAGCTCTGCTCGCATCTGGCCAACGTCTTGGACGCGAAGACGCTGGTGATCCACTCGGCCTCGACGACACACCAGCAGTTGACTCCCGGCGAACGGGCGGCCGCCGGCGCGCCGGACGATATGGTCCGCATCTCGGTGGGTCTCGAAAATGTGGACGATATCATCGACGACCTCGACCAGGCGCTCGCCGCCTCGCAGGCGTAAGAGCGGATTCCACCTTTTTCGAGAAAAAGGTGGAGCCAAAAAGCTTTGCCTCCCAAGCCGGCTCAGGGAGCGCCCCAAGAGTGGCGCCCTGAACCGGCTTGGGGAAGGGCAACGCCCTCGGCGTCACTTTCTCCCAAAGGGTGAACCCTCGCCCAGCATGAGCCCGCCGACAGGCGCCAGCGCCCCGGCGCGCAGGGGGTCTGCTATCATAGGCAGATGACCACAAAACGACAGCCTGCGAACGGCCCCGACGCCCCCGATTCAGTCGGCTGGGTGAAAGCGCGTCGCATGCGCATCCGGGAGGCGGACAACCCGATGCCCCTCGAAGTGGGGGGGACGCTGGGCCCGGTCGACCTCGAATACGAGACCTACGGGAGACTCTCCCGCAAAAAGGACAACGTCATTCTGGTCTGCCACGCCCTCTCCGGCGACGCCCACGCGGCCGGCTGGGACGCGGAGGCGAAGAACAACGGCGGGCGCAGTTGGCGGGCCAACCACCCCGGCTGGTGGGACACGGTCATCGGCCCCGGCAAGGCGCTGGACACGGACCGCTACTTCGTCATCTGCGTCAACTACCTCGGCTCCTGCTACGGGACCACCGGTCCCTCGTCGGTCAACCCGGCCACCGGAAAACCGTACGGGGCGTCGTTCCCCATGGTCACCGTCGGAGACTGGGTCCGGTCGCAGGCCGAACTCCTCGACCGGCTCGGCGTCGAAAAACTGGTCACGGTGGTCGGCGGGTCGCTGGGGGGCCAGCAGGCCATCGAGTGGGGATTGCGCTACCCCGACCGGACGGCGTCGATCATGGTTCTTGCCGCCTCCCCCCGGCTCTCGGCCCAAGGTTTGGGGTTCAACGCGGTGGGGCGCTACTGCATCATGAACGACCCGGCCTACGCCGGGGGCGCCTACTACGACGGCCCCGCTCCCGCCTCGGGCCTCGCGGCGGCCCGGATGCTGGCCCACATCACCTACCTCTCGGAGGAGGGGATGCACGCCAAGTTCGGACGGCGTCTGCGCAACAAGGCGCACCCGGACTTCCACTTCGACGTGGAGTTCGAGGTGGAAAGCTACCTCTCCCATCAGGGACTCTCGTTCGTCCAGCGGTTCGACGCCAACTCCTACCTCTACATCACCCGGGCCATGGACTACTACGACCCGGCGCAGCACTGGGGAAAGGGCGATCTGACCGCAGCCTGCAAGCGGCTCCGGTCAAAGGTGATGGTGGTCTCCTTCTCCTCCGACTGGCTCTACACCCCCAAGCAGTGCCGCGAGTTCGCCTGGGCGGTGGCCCGGGCCGGGGCGCCGGTGACCTACGGCGAAATCCCCTCTCTCTACGGCCACGACGCCTTTCTGGTGGAGACCGAACAGGTCAGCCATTACCTCCGCTCTTTTTTGGACAATCTGGAACATGACCGACCGAAAAAGAATAAAGGGTAAGGGGCTCCCCCCCGACTGGGTAGAGGTCAACAAGGTCGACCCGGCTTTGCAGGCGAACCTGTTGGGCCGGATGGAGGAGTTCTTCCACCGGCTGGGGGGAGGGGGACGTCCCGCCCCTGCCGTGGCCCGGTGGGAAGACCTTATCATCGAAAAGGAGATTCCGGTCGGCGCTTCGGTCCTCGACCTCGGCTGCGGCGACGGGACGCTGCTTCGCCGCCTCATCGACACCCGCCGCGTCCGGAGCCAGGGGGTAGAGGTCGATCCGGCCAACGTGGCCCGCTGCGTGGCCGTGGGGGCGCCGGTGTTCCAGGTGGACGTGGAGGAGGGGTTGCGGGGGCTGGACGACAACAGCTTCGACTACGTCATCCTCGAAGAGACGCTGCAAACCCTCACCCGCCCGGTGGAGACGTTGCGGGAGATGCTGCGGGTGGGGCGGCGGGGGATCGTCTCGTA
>JADGCD010000042.1:0-928 GCA_015229165.1 Nitrospinota bacterium
AGGCGCCCAGGTCGAGCACCAGTTTGACCGTCTCCCGGTCGTGGAACTCGCGGGAGTCATTCCTTATCGGGGGGCGCATCCTCCCGTGTCTGGCGAAGCCGAACGTACAACAGGAGAAGGGCCGTCATCATCATTCCGGCGAACAGCGCCCCCCGGATCGGGGGGGCAGGGTAGGTGTCGTAGAAGAGGAGTCTGCCGGCGGTGATGGCAAGGGCCACGAGGCCGGCGGCGACGATCGCACGGCTCTTGCGCCCCAGGCCGACGAGCAGGACCAGCGCCGCGTAGCCCCCCCGGACGACGGTCACCGCCTCCCGGGTGTCGGTAAGGCGCTGGACCAGGCTGGTAAGGAAGAAGAGGACCATGATGTGAGCCGCAAACAGCAGCGGCGCGTGGGCGCCCGTCTCCGGACTCCGCCGCCTCAGGAACAGGGCGACGCCGACAAGGATGGCGATGACCGTCAGGGACGACAGGGCGCTCCCCGTGTCGTCGAGTCGCCAGAGTTCGCCGGTGACGAGGTGGAAGATCGCGCTGTGGATGACGGCGGCCGCGCCGAACCGGCGCAACGATGCGGGCGCGTTTCCCCGCGCGCTCTCCCGGGCCGCCGGAGCCCAGCGGGAAAGCCAGAGTCCGGTGATGAGGGCCTGAATGACGAGTCGGTCGGGAAGGTCGGCTCCGGGGAGAATCGACCAGTAGATAACGAGCCAGCAACCGGCGGCGGCGAAGGCTCCGAGCTGCGCCTGGCCGCTCTTTCGCTCTGTGGCGACGGCGGCGGCGACGAGGGTTGCGGCGTAGAGCGAAAGGAGAAGGGGGGAGCCCCCTTCGGGGAACAAGAGGAAGGGGAGGGCGAGCCCGCCCGCCAGTGCGACGAACGCCATTCCGGACAAAAGGGGGGAGGGAGCGCCGACCGGATCGCGGGGGAGGGGAGGAC
>JADGCD010000042.1:938-10306 GCA_015229165.1 Nitrospinota bacterium
GTCGTCCTCTATGTGCTCCACTGCTGGTGAATCCGCAGCAGAACCCCTTCGTCGTAGAGCTGGACCCAGGCGTCGATCATTTTGGGGTCGAAATGGCTTCCAGAGCCTTCCCGCATGACCTCCATGGCCTTTTCGAAGGGCCATGCCTTTTTGTAGGGGCGCTCGCTGGTGAGGGCGTCGAAGACGTCGGTCACGGCCACGATCCTTGCGGCGTAGGGGATATCCTCTCCTGCCAATTTGTCGGGGTAGCCGCCGCCGTCCCACCGTTCGTGGTGATGGCGGGCGATCTCCCGGGCCATGCGGAAGAACTCCTTCTTGGGGAGGATCTTCATGCCGTGTTCGGTGTGGGTCCGCATGGCGCCGAACTCTTCGTCGGTCAGTTTGGCCGGTTTTTTGAGGATGCCGTCGGGGACGGAGATCTTTCCGACGTCGTGCATGATCGAGGAGAGGGAGATCAGGTCCACGTCCTCGCGCGAGAGGCCGAGGCGGGTGGCCAGCGCGGCGGTGTAATGCTGGATGCGGCGGACATGGTCGCCGGTGTCGTCGTCCTTGGCCTCGGCGGCCATGGCGAGGCTGTAGATGGCGTCCCGGTTGGCTTCCTTGAGCAGGACCGTCGACTGGCGGGCCTCCTCGGTGAGCCGCAGGTTGTGGATGGCGATGGCGGCGTAGTTTCCCAGCGAGTTGGTCAGGAACTCGAAGTGGGGGTCAAACGGGATCGGGGTGTGGGTGTGCCGGTCGAGGGCGTTGATGATCTGGATGACGCCGACCACTTCCCCTTCGCGGGTGGCCAGCGGAGTGACCAGCATCGACCGGGTCCGGTAGCCGTTCTTCTCGTCGAAACGGCGGGGGCCGGTGAAATCGAACTCGGCGCAGTCGTACACGTCGGGAATGTTGACGGTGACGTTGTGGATGGCGGCGTAGGCGGAGACGTAGGTCGGGTCGAGGGGGAGGGAAGTGAAAAGGGCGTTGTTCTCCGACGCGCCGACCAGATTGATGTTGAGGGTGTGGTTCTTGTTGACGCAAAAGGCCAGTCGCCCGTCGGCCCCTTTCAGGTAGAGGGAGCAGCCGTCGGCGTTGGTCAGCAGGCGGGAGTGGTCGACGATCTTTTCGAGCAGATTGTCGAGGCGTCGCTCGGAGGCGAAGGAGGCGCCCAGGTCGAGCACCAGTTTGACCGTCTCCCGGTCGTGGAACTCGCGGGACAGATTCTTGCCATCGACGCCGCCCGGCGTTTCGTTCATGGGCAGAAGCGACCCTTGGTCTGATTGTTCATGTGACGAACCATCGTAAGCCCCTGCGGTGCGGCGCGCAACCGGAAATACCGTGGCTAAAACGAACGGGCGACGATATACCGGGCGATGTCGGCCAACCGGCTCCCCGTCGCGCCGAAGGGGGCCAGCGACCCGATGGCCCGGTCGGCAAGGCGGGCGGCGAGCTTTTTCGATTCGTCCATGCCGATGGCCGCCGGGTAGGTCAGTTTGCCCAGGGCCTTGTCGACGCCGGGGGTCTTGCCGAGAGCCGCGGCGTCACCCGTCTCGTCCAGAATGTCGTCGACGATCTGGAACGCAAGGCCGATGGCGCGGGCGTATTCGGTGAGGGCCTCCAGCCGGTCATCGTCGGACCCGGCCAGCAGGGCGCCCCCCCGGACCGAGGCGACAATGAGGGTCCCGGTCTTGTGGGTGTGGATGTATTCGAGGGCGGCCAAGTCGGGCGCCTTGTTCTCCATCTCGATATCGACCACCTGCCCCCCGATGGTCCCCTGGCTGCCGATGGCGAAGAGGGTCTCGGTGGCCACCCGCAGCAGGACCGCCGGATCGACGCCGGGGTAGAGGTCGGCCTTGGTCAGGAATTGGGCCGCCATGGTCAGCAGTCCGTCTCCGGCCAGAATCGCCGTCGCCTCGTCGAAACGGACGTGGCAGGTGGGGCGTCCCCGGCGTAGCTCGTCGTCGTCCAGCGCCGGCAGGTCGTCGTGGATCAGGGTGTAGGTGTGGATCATCTCCAGCGCCGCCGCGAAGGGCGCCACAGTGTCCCGGTTTCCCCCGACTGCGTCGCAGGCGGCGGCCGCCAGCATCGGGCGCAGCCGCTTGCCCCCGGCGAAGAGGGAATAGCGCATCGCCTCGTGGAGCCGGGCCGGATGGGTGTGGGCGTGGGGGACGAGGCGGTGGAGGGTCTCCTCGGTCCAGACCTTGATCTCTTCGAAGTAGGAGGTCAGCGGCATGGGGAATCCTCAGAACGGGGCGTCTTCGGTCGGGTCGGCCATCGGCCCGGTGGCCGGTTCGCCGTCCCGATCCTTCACCAGCGTCTCGATGCGGGTCTGGGCCTCGGCCAGCTTTTTCTGGCAGAGCTGGGCCATCTGGGTCCCTTCGGTGAAGAGGGTCAGCGCTTCGTCCAGCTCCACATCCCCCTTCTCCAGACGGGAGACGATCTCCTCCAGCCGGGCCAGCGCCCCTTCGAATTTCGTTTCGTCGGTCTTTTTTGCCATGAGCGAAAGTGTAGCACGAGAGGTTTGTTAAAAGAGCCGCTCCTGCCGAGGCGCCGGGGGACCGACCACCGCGTCCACCGTCCCGTCGGCGAGGCGGATCGAGACGGCGCTTCCGGTTTTCACGGCGGCCACCGACTTCACCACCTGCCCGTCGGCGTCGGTGACGAGGGCGTAGCCGCGGGCCAGCGCCCCCAGGGGGCTCAATGCGGAAAGTTTTCCGGCGACGACGGCAAGGCGGGCGCCCCGCGTCTCGGCGATCCGTCGCATGGAAGCGTCGAGACGGACCGTCGTCCGGGCCAGGGAGGCGGTGGCGTCGGCAAACCGTCGTCCGGGGGTGAGCGGGGCGAGACGGCGGGAAAGCTCCCCCACCTTCGCGCTTCGCCGTTCCAGCAGGGCGGTCATGGCCCGGATGAGCCGCTGGGCCGAGACGGTCATGCGGCGCTCGTCGTGCTTCAAACGGACGGCGGGGCTGACGGCGGCCAGGTGGCGGGTCAGGCCGTCGAGTTGTCGGCGTCGGGCGATCAGGGTGGCCGCGATCCCCCGCCGGAGCCGCTCCTCCATTTCGTCGGTTCGCTGGGCGTGGCGGTCGATCCGCTCCCGGACGCCGACTGCCATCCGGCGGACGGTCTCGGCGAGATACTCTTCGATACCGGCCCGCTCCGGCGCCACGATCTCGGCCGCAGCCGTGGGGGTGGAGGCCCGGACGTCGGCCACGAAGTCGGCGATGGTGAAGTCGGTCTCGTGCCCCACGGCGGAGACCACCGGTATGGCCGAGGCGGAGATGGCCCGGGCCACGATCTCCTCGTTGAAAGCCCAGAGGTCTTCCAGCGAGCCCCCCCCCCCCTCCCCCCGTCCCACGATCAGGACGTCGAGCCCCCCCAGCCGGTTCAGATCGGCGATGGCCTGCGCGATCTGCGGCGCCGCGCCTTCCCCCTGCACCGCCACCGGCGCCAGCACGATTCGGACGCCGGGGAAGCGGCGTTTGAGCGTCCGGATCATGTCCCGGATCACCGCGCCGGTGGGGGAGGTGACGATGCCGACGTTCCATGCGATGGGAGGGAGTTTTCGCTTGCGGGCGGGGTCGAACAGCCCCTCCTTTTCCAGCTTCGCCTTGAGCTGTTCGAGGGCCGCCTGCAAGGCGCCCAGCCCCGTCGGCTCCATGGAATCGACGACGATCTGGTAATTTCCCCGCTGTTCGTAGACCGTCAGTTTCCCCTGCACGAGCGCCCGGTCACCGTCTTTGGGCTCGAACCGGAGCCGGGTGCGGCTTCCCCGCCACATGACGCCGGAGAGCTGCGCCTCGGCGTCTTTCAGGGTGAAGTAGGCGTGGCCGGAGCCGTAGACTTTCCAGCCCGACAGCTCCCCCTCCACCCAGACGCGGGAGAATCCCCCCTCGATGACCCCCTTGAGGGCCGCTGTCAGGCCGGCGACGGTGTAAACCCGCTTGCCGGGAAGCTCGCCGGAGGGCATCGGGTCAGCGGGGCAGGCCCCGCTGGGCCTTGTAGGCGGTCAGGGTGTTGGCCAGCAGCATGGCCCGGGTCATGGGGCCGACGCCGCCGGGGACCGGCGTGATGGCCGAGGCGACCTCCTTGACGGCGTCGAAATCGACGTCGCCGCACAGTTTGTCCCCCACCTTGGTGGTGCCGACGTCGATGACCACGGCCCCCGGCTTGACCATGTCGGCGGTGATCATCTTCGCCTTCCCCACGGCGGCCAGCAGGATGTCGGCCTGCCGGGTGACGGAGGCCAGATCCCTCGTGCGCGAATGGGCCACGGTGACGGTGGCGCTCCGGTTGATCAGCATCATCGCCAGCGGCTTGCCGACGATGTTCGACCGCCCCACCACCACCGCATGCGCCCCCTCGATGGGGACATGGTAGCGGTCCAGCAATTCGATGCATCCGGCGGGGGTGCAGGCGGCGAGTGTGGCCTTCTTCTGCGACAGCAGCCCCACGTTGGCCGGATGGAAACCGTCCACGTCCTTCTCCACGGCGATCCGGTCGAGCACCAGATCCTCGTCCATCCCTTTGGGGAGGGGGAGCTGCACCAGAATGCCGTTGACCGCCGGGTCGGCGTTGAGCCGGTCGATGAGAGCGAGGAGCTCCTCCATGGGGGTGGTGGCGGGGAGGTCGTAGCCGAAGGAGGTGATCCCCACCTCCTCGCAGTCCTTTTTCTTGAGGCGGACGTAGACCTGCGAGGCCGGGTCGGCCCCGACCAGCACCACCGCCAGACCGACGGTCTCTCCCCGTTCTTCCTTGATCCGGGCGGTCTCCCGGGCCACTTCCCCCTTGATGGAGGCCGCCACCTGTTTTCCGTCTATGATGGTCGCCATCGTCTCGCTTCTCCTGCCGCCGGTCCATTCGTTGACGCTGTTCCCAAGACTCAGTACAATACCCAATCTCGTATTGAGGAACAAGAACTTCCGGTTTCCGGGAACCCCGGACCGACAGAGGCGATCCAGACGCATGAGTGACGACGACCGCGACGCCGAACGGCGACCTTCCATGAAACCGGACCGTCCCCTTTCCGACATCGAGCGGACCCCCGCCGGACGCGCCCGGAAGGACCGGACCACCCCCGAAGCCTCCCGCTCCATGGAGGATCAGGTCGGGCAGGGACGGACCCCCTATGATTTTTCCACCGCCATGCTGGACGGGGAGGGGGAGGGACCGTCGCGGCGCGGGGTGTCGATGGGGAACATCATGGCAGGGGTGGCCCTTTTGGCCCTGATCGGCGCCGTCTGGTTCGGCGCCCATTTCGTCCGCGACCTGTTCGGTCTGGTCGACCGGCTGGAAGGGGAGGTGGGGCGGATGAAGGTGCGGCTCGAAGAGCAGGCCCGCGCTTCCGACGGTCGGGGCGCCGCCCTCTTGCGCAGCGAGTTGCGCCAGACCGTCGTCATCCTCGAAGAGCTCTCCCGCTCCGACGACCGGACGAAAGCCGCCGCCGCACGGGAGCTTCTGCTGACCGCCCGCGCCCTGCTGGACGAGACGATCGTCATGGAAGGGGCCTTCGCCCCTCCTGCGGCCCCTCCGGCGGTCCCCCCCCTCCCGTCCGCCGTTCCTCCCCCCGTCGATGCCTCTTCGACCGGCGCGCCGACGGCCGTCGCCCCTGCGGTGTCGCCCAAATCGTCCGTCGCGCCGACGCAGGCCCCCGCCCCGGCCGCCGGGTCCGCGACGCCGGGGGACGCTCCTGGCGCCTTGCCCAAACCGGTCGTCGCCCCCCCTCCGGCGCCTAAGCAGCCCTCCGGCTTCGTCACGACGTCGCCCGCGCCGTCCGACGCCGCCAAAGCGACCCCCTCGTTCCCCGGCTTCGTCGCGCCGGGAGGGGCCATTCCCCTTCCCAAACCGTCGGTCGCCCCCGGCGGCCCCGCTACGACCGGAGCCCCCGTCGCCGCGCCGTCGCCCACGCCCAAACCGACTGTAGCGCCGACGGCTCCTTCCGTCGCGCCCCTCTTCAACGAACACCCCGCCTCCGAAACGCCGGTGGTTCCGCTGCGGAGCCGTCCGGGGACTCAAACGCCGCAGGAGGGAGGCGGCCCCGGCGGTAACGGCTCTCCCCCCATCGCCGACGACCCGGCTCCCGCTGCGGCGAAAGCGCCGGTGGCGCCGCCGACCGACAACTGACCATGGCCGACAAGACGCTCGCCGATTGGACCCATGCCGTCGCCGGGTTCGCCGCCGACGGGGTGGAGGTGGTCCGGCTCAAGCTTCGGATCATCGGGTTCTCCAACAAGCTGACCGGGCTTTTCGCCCGGCTCGGGGAGGCGGCGTTCGAGGCGACCGAAACGGGGACGCCGTTGGTCGAACAGAATCAGGCCCGGCGGCTCATGGACGATATCCGGGAGGCCCGACGGGAGATCAAGGAAGCGGAGGAGGGAATCAGGGGGATTCGCGCCGCCCGCGCCGCAGAGGAGGCGGTTCCGTCTGTCGCGACCTCTTCCCCTACGCCCCCTGCCGCCGATGTTGATGCCACCGTCGCCGGCGACGCCGACGAACGCAAGGAAGGATAACCGATGGCGCCGAAAATCCTTTTGGGCCTGCTGATCATCTTCCTTGGCGTGACCTTCGCCGCCCAGAATCCCCAAGAGGTGACCGTCGGCTATTTCGTCGGACCCCGCTACACGACCTACGTCTGGGTGGTGGCGGTGGTCTCGTTCGGACTGGGGGCGGCGGCCATGGCGCTGGCGTGGGGCGTCTCGGCGTTTCGCTCCGGTCGGGAGAAGGGACGCCTCCGCCGGAATGTGGCCAGGCTGGAAGAGGAATTGGCGGCGCTCAAGAAACGCCCCCTTCCCGACGAGCCGCCGGTCTACCCGGTGGCGGCCCTCCGGCAGCGACAGGCGCTCCCGCCGGTGGAGCGACCGAAGATGCTGGCCGACACGGGGAGCGGACCCGGCGCCGAAAAGCGTTGAGCCCCCTTCGTACCGCGTGGTAGCCTGAACGATGGTCGAAAAAACGAACGACGTTGCCGGACGGCGGATCGATTCCCCCGCCCGGTTGGAGTACACGGCGCCCCACCGGGGAGCGCAAGGAGGTAACCGTTGAATCAGTTCTATAAGAATCTGGCGCTGTGGCTGGTGGTCGGGCTGGTCGTCATCGCGCTCTACAACATGTTCAACCAGTCCCCCGCCCCGGGGACCGATCTGCCCTTCACCGAGTTCATCGACGCGGTGGAAGGGGGGCAGGTGGGCGAAGTCGCCCTGCAGGGCGAGCGGATCCTCGGCAAGTACAAGGACGGCAAGCCGTTCACGGTCTATGCCATGGACTACCCCGACCTCTTCTCCACCCTTCGCAAGAACGGGGTGCAGGTTTCGGTCCGGCCGGAGGAGAAAACCTGGGCGCTGTCGATTTTCATCACCTGGTTCCCGATGCTGTTGCTGGTCGCCATCTGGTTCTTCTTTATGCGCCAGATGCAAAACGGCGGCAGCCGCGCCCTCTCATTCGGCAAGAGCAAGGCCCGGGTCGTCTCCGACACGCAGAACAAGGCCACCTTCAAGGACGTGGCCGGGGTCGACGAGGCCAAGGAAGACCTGCAGGAGATCATCGACTTCCTGAAAGACCCGAGGAAGTTCCAGAAACTGGGGGGCAAGATCCCCAAAGGAGTGCTGCTGATGGGCCCCCCGGGGACCGGCAAGACCCTGCTGGCCCGGGCCATCGCCGGCGAGGCGGGGGTTCCCTTCTTCTCGATCTCCGGCTCCGACTTCGTCGAGATGTTCGTCGGCGTCGGCGCCAGCCGCGTGCGCGATCTGTTCGAGCAGGCGAAGAAAAGCTCGCCGTGCATCATCTTCATCGACGAGATCGACGCCGTGGGACGCCACCGGGGCGCGGGCCTCGGCGGTGGGCACGACGAGCGGGAGCAGACCCTCAACCAGCTCCTCGTCGAGATGGACGGGTTCGAAGCCAACACCGCCACCATCATCATCGCCGCCACCAACCGCCCCGACGTTCTCGATCCGGCCCTGTTGCGGCCGGGCCGGTTCGACCGGCAGGTGGTGGTTCCCCGCCCCGACATTGGCGGACGGGAAGCGATCCTCAGGGTTCACGTCAGCAACCTGCCGCTGGACGCCGACGTCGATGTCCGGACCCTTGCCCGGGGGACGCCCGGCTTCACCGGGGCGGACCTCGCCAACCTCTGCAACGAAGCGGCCCTGATGGCGGCCCGGGAGGACGCCGAGGTGGTCCACATGCGCAACTTCGAGCTGGCCAAGGACAAGGTCATGATGGGCGCCGAGCGGCGCTCCATGATCATCTCCGAGAAAGAGAAGAAAGCCACCGCCGTTCACGAGGCGGGGCATGCGCTGGTGGCCCTGCTATTGCCGGGGACCGATCCGATCCACAAGGTCTCCATCATCCCGCGCGGGCGGGCGCTTGGCGTCACCCAGCAACTGCCGGTGGACGAGAAGCACACCCATCCCCGCGATTACCTGCTGACCCGGCTGGCGATCATGATGGGGGGGCGGGCCGCCGAGGATCTGGTCCTCAACCAGTTCACCACCGGCGCCTCAAACGACATCGAGCAGGCCACCGCGCTGGCCCGGAAGATGGTCTGCGAGTGGGGGATGAGCGAGCATCTGGGGCCGGTGGCCTTCGGGTCGAAGGAAGAGCAGATATTCCTCGGTCGGGAGATCCAGCAGCACCGGGACTTCTCGGAGCATACCGCCATCGAGATCGACAAGGAGATCCGGAAAATGCTGGTGGAGTCCTACGGCATCGCCAAGGGGCTCATGACCGACCACCGGGACATCCTCGACGCCATGACCGAACAGCTCCTCGACGTCGAGGTGGTGGACGGCCACGAGATCGCCGAACTGACCATCCGGATGCTGGAAGCCAAAGGGGTGACTCCCCCCGACAACGCCTCCTACCATCAGGTGATCGAAGCCCGGGACAAGGGCGACGCAAAGAAAGGGGCGTCGTCGTCCGGCGCCCCGACCGGCGCGGCGCCGGGCCCCGTTCCCCCCATCGTGTAACCGACCGCTTCGCGGGGGGAGGCCGACCGGCCTCCCCCCCCTTTTTTGCGCCACCGCGCCCAACGATGTCCGTGTCGGGAAACATCGACGCAGGTTCCTTGTTTCCCCGTCGTCCGCAGGCCGTGTGGCCGCGCCTGCAAAGAAGGGGGGAACGGCCCGAAAAGGACGCCCCCTTCGCCTCGCCCGCGCGGGGCGTTCGGTGGTATCATCTACCTCCCGCAATCCCTATGGAGCGTCCCATGAGAATACTGGTGGCCAACGACGACGGCATCACCGCGCCCGGCATCGCCGCCCTGCGGGAGGCCCTCATGCCGCTCGGGACGGTGACCGTGGTGGCGCCCGAGACCGAGATGTCGGCGGTGGGTCACGCCATCACCCTCACCACCCCCTTGCGGGTCCGCCGCGTGGAGACGAGCGAGGGGG
>JADGCD010000042.1:10316-13190 GCA_015229165.1 Nitrospinota bacterium
TCGGCTACGCCGTCAACGGCACTCCCGCCGACTGCGTCAAGATCGCCGTCCGCGAACTGATGAAGGAGGCCCCCCCCGATCTGGTGGTCTCCGGCGTCAACCAGGGGCCCAACGTGGCGACCAACGTCATCTATTCCGGCACCGTCTCCGCCGCCACCGAAGGGGTGATCCTCGGCATCCCCGGCGTGGCGGTGTCGCTGGCCTCCTTCACCCGGACCGACTTCTCCGTGGCCGCCCGCTATGCGCGGCTCGTGGCCCAGCGGGTGGCCGAAGAGGGGCTCCCCGAGGGGACGCTGCTCAACGTCAACGTCCCCGCCGTTGACGGCGACGACATCGTCGGCGTGAAGGTCTGTCGCATGGGGGAGAGCAAGTTCCGCGAAGCCTTCGACAAGCGGGTCGACCCCCGGATGCGCGACTACTACTGGCAGGGGGGGGGGATGGTCATCGCCGACGCCGACCACGACGCCGACATCGTCTGGCTGGAGAAAAACTACGTCACCGTCACTCCGATCCATTTCGACCTGACCCGGCACGACCTGCTGGAGCGGATCGCCGCCTGGGATCTTTGAGACACCACAAGGAACAGAGCCGATGCGTTTTCTCATCCGTCCGGCGGGCATGACCGGGACCGTCCTGATCCCCGCCTCAAAATCGCACACCATCCGGGCCCTTTTCATCGCCGCTTTGGCGGAAGGGAGCTCGCGCATCCTGAACCCGCTCGACTCCGCCGACGGCCGCTCCGCCCTTCACGCGGTCAAGGCCATGGGCGCCAAGGTCGATGTCACCCCCGACGCCTGGCTGGTGCAGGGGTTCGGCGGCGCGCCGCAACCGGTGACCGATACCATCGACGTCGGCAACTCCGGCACCACCGCCCGGTTCGTCCTCTCCACCGCCGCGCTGTGCGACCGCCCCGTCACCATCGTCGGCGACGCCTCCACCTCCAGCCGCCCCATGAAGCCGCTCCTCGATTCGTTGGCCAACCTTGGCGCCACCGTCTCGTGCAGCCCCAAGGGGACGTTGCCCGCCACCGTCTCCGGCCCGATCAGGGGAGGCCAGACCGCCGTCGTCGGAACCACCTCCCAGTTCCTGTCGAGTCTCCTGGCCCACACCCCGCTGGCGCCCAACGACTCCGTCTTGACCCTGACCTCGCTCAATGAAAAACCGTACGTCGAAATGACCCTCAAGTGGCTCGACGACCAGGGGATCGCATACGAACGGGAGGAATACAGCCGCTTCGCGGTGAAGGGGGGGCAGCGCTACCATGGATTCGACCGGCAGATTCCAGGCGACTTCTCCTCGGCCACCTTCTTCGCCTGCATCGGGGCCATGCCGGGAAACGAAATCCGTCTGACCGGGCTCGACATGACCGACGCGCAGGGGGACAAGGCGGTCTTCGGCTATCTGGAGGCCATGGGCGCCGAAGTGCGGCACGAGCCGGGCGGTATCGTGGTGAAGGGACGCCGTCTCACCGGCGCGGTCCACGACCTGAACGCCACCCCCGACGCGCTCCCCGCCATGGCGGCCCTTGCCGCGCTGGCGGAAGGGGAGACCCGGCTGGTCAACGTGCCGCAGGCGCGGATCAAGGAGACCGACCGGATCGCCGTCATGGCCGCCGAACTGGCCAAGATGGGGGTCGACGTCGAAGAGATGCCCGACGGCCTGATTATCCGGGGCGGACGGACGCCGAAAGGGGCCGTGGTGGAAGGGCATGGGGACCACCGGATCGTTATGAGCCTGGCCCTGCTCGGCAGCCGCGCCCAGGGAGAGACGGTCATCGACACCGCCGAAGCGGTCGATGTCACCTTCCCCAACTTCGCAGAACTCTACGCCACCTGCGGCGGACATGTCGAGATGCTCGACTGAACGGACGCCCTTCAGACGACCGCCGTCCCATTCGGGGCGGCGGTTTTTTATTGCTCAGCGAGGGGATTGAATGTAGGATATAAGCAACGTGTGGCGACGAGGAGCAAGAAAGGCAATGTATCTTGTTAGAAAGGTCACGCGTCTTGATAAACGACAAGTTCGATGTTCGGCTCCTCCGTCACTTCCGCGACTGGCTTGAGAGATTAAAAGATAAGCAGGCGAAGGCGCGCATCCTGCGGGCAGTGGCCCGGATGCGGCTCGGGAATCTTGGCGATACGAAGGTGATCCGTGGTGGTGTCCGGGAATGCCGGATCGATTACGGTCCCGGCTATCGGCTCTATTACGGTCAAGAGGGTGAACGGTTGATCCTTCTTATTTGCGGTGGGACGAAGAGCCGTCAGCAAGGCGACATCGAACGGGCCGTTGCTCTCTGGAGCGCGTACCGCAAACCAATAGAATGATGAAAAGAACCAAAAATGAGTTGACCTCCTTTCCGTGGGAGGAGACTCTCCACGAAGAGCTTCAGGACGACGAAGAAGCGCGCCTCTATTTGCAGGCCTGCATGGACGACGATCCCCGTGTCTTCCTGATCGCCCTCAAGGACGTGGTGACGGCCCGTGGTCTGACGATGGCCGATATGGCCCGGCGAACCGGCTTGAACCGGGAGAATCTTTATCGCGTCTTCTCGTCCAAAGGCAATCCAAACTGGAAGACAATCACCGCCATACTCGACGTTCTCGGGTTCTCCTTCAGCATCGACGCGAAGGCGAAAGCGTCATAGGGGCCCCTACCGCTTCGCCGGTTTGAGGGGCATCCGCTCCACTACCTCGTCGACGCCGATGGCGGTGAACTCGATGGCGGTCTGCCAGACCATCCCCCCTTTAACGAAGGAGCCGATCTCCCGGACGTCCTCGAACAGCGCCTTCTGGGCTTTCTCGAACTTGGCCTTCCAGAGGATCGTCCCGTCGGACGACCGGACCGCCGCCACCGAGAAGGCCACCGACGCCGGAC
>JADGCD010000043.1 GCA_015229165.1 Nitrospinota bacterium
GGGCCACGGTCGTCTTGTCGAGCGCAACGCCCTCTTCCGGTTCGACGACGAGAACCGGCGTCTGGGCGCCCTTCTCTCCGACGCCGACCAGCGCCGTCCGGGCCGCGAGCGGATGGGCGTTGAAGATCGCCTCCACCGGGATGGTGTAGAGAGTCCGGTCGCCCATGACCACCCGGTGCCCTTTCCGCCCGCAAAACCAGAGGCGCCCCCTGTCGTCCAGATACCCGACATCCCCCATCCGCCGCCAGAGCCGTCCATCGGGGTCGGTGACGTTGTGGAGCCGCGTATTCGCTTCGTCGTCGAAGTAGCCGGGGGCGACAGTGGGGCCGGTGACCATGATCTCGCCGATGGCGCCGGTCGGCTGTTCGATCGCGTCGGCCCACGAGACGAACGGCCCGTCGGCGACCGGCGCGATACGGAAGGTGAAACCGGGGAGCGGCAGTCCGACGCAGACCCCCTTCCCTTTCGCCGTGGCGTCGGCGGTTTCGGCCAGAACCTGGGCGCCGGTGATGTCGGCCACGGGGAGCGACTCGGTGGCGCCGAACGGGGTATGGGTGACGGCGCCGTCGGGAAGTATGCCCCCCAACAGCCGTCGGTGAATCTCGGCGGCCACCGGGGCACCCGCCATCAAGACCCGCCTCAGGGTCGGCAGGACGATCTTCCGGTCGGCGCAATAGCAGGAGACTTTCTTCCAGATGGCGGGCGAGCCGAAAGTGAAGGTGACCTTCTCGCCAATGACCGCATCGACTACCTTTTGCGGATCGACCGACGCCGGGCGGGTGAAGTCCATCACCGGGATCACCACCCGCATCCCCAGCGCGATGCTGAAAAGGGCGAACAGGGGAAACGCCGGATAGTCGACGTCGTCGTCGCTGACGCCGTAATGGTCGCGGATGAGACGCAACTGGGCGTCGAACATGGCGTGGGTGTAAAGCACCCCTTTGGGGGGGCCGGTGGAGCCGGTGGTGAAGAGGATCGCCGCCAGGTCGGCGGCCTTCGTCGCCAGCGGGGCGAAGGTCGCGTCGGGGCGGCGGGCCAATTCCCGTGCGGTGGCGCCCCCCCAGAGCCAGCGGCGTCCAACGGTGACGGTCCGCTTCACCGTGGCGAACGTCGTGGGATAAAGCAACCGGGCGACGAAGGCTTTCGGGATACCGACCATCGCCTCCGGTTTGGAGCGGGCGACGCAGTCGAGGAGGTTCCTTTTCCCCATACCGGGGTCGATGAGGACCGGCGCGGCCCCGGTCTTGAACAGGGCGAAGGTGAGGACGATCAGGTCGAACCCCGGTTTCACCGCCAACAACGTCCGGGTTCCCGCGCCGATACCCAATTCCGCCAACCCTGCGGCGTACCGGTTCGCCTCCCGTTCTATGGTGGCGAAGGAGTATCGGTCATAGTCGACGGGGCTGCCGTTCCTGGGGACGCACAGGGCGATCCGGTCGCCGAGGCGGGCGGCGGTTTCGGTGAGGCGGTCGGCGATGTTGACCCGGTCGGCGCTCATGCCGACTCCGGCAGTGCGGCCAAAAATCCGGCGGTCAGTTCGTCCACGGTCTCGGGGGCGTCGTCCACCACCCAATGCCCGGCGTCGGGAAGGAGATGGGCCTGCACGTTCTTGAGCCGGGCAAGCCATTCCCGATAGTGCCACGTGTCGAAGCACCAGTCTTTGCGCCCCCATATCACCAGCGAGGGGGTCTGTTCGAAGGCTTTCAGACGTTGTTCGATGTCGACGAGGGTTGTCCATGACGGATGCCCGGCGTTCATGGGAATGTCCTCCACGAACCGCTGCACCGCCACCCGGTTGTCCCAGGTGTCGTAGGGGGCAAGGTAGCCCTCCTTCACCACCGGGTCGGCGAAGAGGGTCCGGCTTTCGGTGGCGAACTTCAGGTGGACGGCGGCGCCGACGAAGGCGTTCCCCCCCCGCACCATCCACTCCCCCACCACCGGCAGGCGGCAGGCGGCGATCCGCAGCGGAATCTTCGGCGACCGGAAGGCGGCGGTGTTGAAGATCATCAACGCCCGGATGTTCTCCGGATGACGGACGGCGTAGCCCATGCCGATGGCCCCGCCCCAGTCGTGGACGGCGAGGACGATGTCCTTCAGGCCGAGGCTCGTCACCAGCGCCTCCAGATCGTCGATCCGCCGCCGCAAGGTGTAGTCGTACTCCTGGGGCTTGTCGGAAAGGCCGCATCCCACATGGTCGGGGGCGACGCAGCGGTGCGTCGGAGACAGGTTCCGGATCATCCGGCGCCAATAGAAGGACCAGGTGGGGTTGCCGTGGACGAAGAGGATCGGCGGGGCGTCGGCGTGTCCCTCGTCAACATAGCTCATCCCGACGCCCCCCCGGTCGAACCGCAGGGGGGTGAAGGGATAATGGCTCTTCAACCGGGCCAGATCGACGCTCATCGCCCCCCCCACTCGATGCCGAGCATCATGCAGTTGAGGCCGGAGCCGATGCCGAGAACGGCCACCTTGTCCCCCGGTTTGACATGCCCCCGCTCGGCGCCCAACGCCAGGGTGATCGGGGCGGAGACGGAGCCGACGTTGCCAAGGAAGGAGACGGTCTCGAAGTCTTTCTCCTCCGGCAGCCCGATGGACCGGTACATCAACTTCCGGTGGGCGGCGCCGACCTGATGGGTGAAGCTTGCGTCGATCATGTCGGCGGCCCACCCCATTTCGCCAAGGAACGGGCCCCAGGTCTCGGCGGCCAGCGAACAACCGGCGTGGAGCAGCTCTTCGGAGTCGGTGCTCATCAGGGGGGCGGCGGTCGCGCCGAAGCCGGTGTCCTGATCCGATGCGCACAGCGCGCTATGCTCGCTGCGGCACCGGACCGCGCCGCCCAGGAGTTTGTGGCCGTCGGGGCAGAGGTCCTTGTGGGCCAACACCACGGCAGCCGCGCCGGAGCCGATGGTCAGCGAGGCGAAGTGGGCTTTGACGCTCTGACGGGTCAACGTCTGGTCATCGTTCAGGTGGCGTATCGTCGCCTCCACCAGCGACTCCCCCATCTCCCCTGCCAGGGCGATCCCGGCGGGAATCTGCCCCAGCTCGATCATGTTGGCCAGCAGGATCATTCCATCCAGCAGCCCCAGGCAGGCGTTGCTGACGTCGAAGATCATGGCGTCGGCGGGAAGGCCCAGCCGGTGATGCTCCACGCTGGCGGTGGCCGGCTCCAGAAAATCGCGGCAGACCGCCCCGTGGCACAGTCCCTTGACCACCTCTTTGTCCAGCCCGCTCGCCCGCAACGCCTTCTCTCCGGCCCGGACCGCCGCCGAGGAGGGGCGCTCCCCCTTGTTCCAGAAGCGCCGCTCGCGGATGCCGGTCATCAATTCGAGCCTCCCCTTGGGGAGACGGAGCCGGTCGTAGAGGGGGGTCAACCGCTCTTCGAGATCGGCGGAGGTGACGACGTTGGGCGCCAGCTCGTACCCGAAGGAGGCGAGCCGGACGTTCTTGTATCGCATGGGGGTCAACGACTTCCGTTATGAAACACGGAGCCATTCTACCGGGCCACGGGGGGGATGCAAAGGGCTTTACTCCCCGAACACCTCCGCCTCGAAGACGGAAAACGTCGCCCCCTCCCGCCATGCGCCGGGAGAAAGCCCGACCTTGAGGGCCAGATGATCGAGGGTGGTCTCCCTGTCCCATCCACGCTCGGCGGCCACCTGCGGCAGGAAGACCCCCCGTCGTCCTTTGCAGGTCATGACGACACCGTGGCGGGGAATGTCAATAGCCTCCCACCCCGCCACCGGGGCGGGGGGGGACATGACCGATATCTCGATGGCGATCCGGGGGAACTCGCTGCGGCTGAGGGGGGCGAACCGGCGGTCGCCGAAGGCCGCCTCCACCGCCATCGCCCGGACCACGTCGGCCAGCGGCCCGTCGGCGACGAGCTGGCCTATGCAGCCGCGAAGCGCCCCGCCGTCGTGAAGGGTGACGAACGCCCCCGCCGACCAACGGGGGAGCGTGGCGCCGGGGGGAGGCTCTGTCGGCGTCATCCCGAACCGCTCAGCGATGGCCCCCCGGGCCAGGGCGAGCAATCCCCGTTTCTCCCCCTCGGTCAGACAGGGGGGGAGCGGTCGCCCCGAATCTTCTCCCCGGTTCATTCATCCATTGTATTCTACGAAAGGCGTTGCGGACGCCCCCCAAGGGCGTTCACGTTCCCCTCCCGCATGGAGTACGACCGATGAGACGACGAATGGCGCCGCTGGCGCTGCTGGCGATGATGGCTTTCACCCTCCCCTTCGCCGTGGCGTGCGAAAAGAAAACCGCCACCGCGCCGCAGCATGCCGCATGGTCGTCGATCCCTTCCGACAAGGCGTCGGCGCTGATCGACAACGGCGGAGTCGACCTGCTACTGGATGTCCGCACGCCGGAAGAGTTCGCCACCGGGGCGCTACCCAACGCCATGAGCATTCCGGTCGATGCGCTCGGCGCCAATCTGGAGAAACTGGCCCCCTACAAGGACAAGACGACACTGGTCTATTGCCGCTCGGGTAGGCGTTCGGCGGCTGCGTCCCAACTCCTCGCCGAAGCGGGGTTCACCCATGTCCTGAACCTGGACGGGGGAATCCTCGCGTGGGAAGGGGCCGGACTGGCGGTGGAGAAGCGGTAGTCCCTTTCGCGGCGCCCGCGCTGGGGCTCGGCATGCTTGCGCCCGTCCGCCGTCCAGAGCTAAAACGAAACGCGCGACTCGTACGCCTCCACCGAAACACGGCTGATCCGGTAGCGACCCCGAATCTTCAGACCGGTCAGATCCCCCTGCTCGATCAGCCGGTGGATGGTGATGACCGACACCTGCCACCGGTCGGCCAGCTCCGCCGTGGTCGTGTAGCGGGGATGGGCCTTCCGCACCGAGAGCGCCACCGTCCGACCCGTCATTTTCGTTTCCTTCATTGCGCCACTTCTACCGAACAAAGACCTATGAGGAAGAGCCACCACGCATCACCAGTAACATTTTATTGATATTTACATTCCATATTCAATCTTATTTTATACTTTTAAAGCAAAAAATTTCCGCCCCGGCGAGCACCAGAGCGGAAAGGGAGCAGACCGGCGGAGGTTATCCCCCCGATGACGACTTAAGCGTCAGGGAGATCTTCTCATTCCCCACGACGGTCTCGCCCGACGGGGGGGCGAAGAGATCTTTCGCCGCGTCTTTGGAGATCGGATCGCCGTCCGAATCGAGCCGCGCCTCCACTGCGATCGCCTGTCCCGGCTGGGGCGGGGTCATCATGACATTCTCCTCCGTCAGGCGGAAGGCGTAGGGGAAGGTGACCCCGGTCGCCCGGGCCGCCGCCACCGGCGCGCCCCCCCCCGCCGGACGGACGATGACATAGAGGGTCATGAGCGCCTCCGCCTTGGCCTTGTCGGCGGGATCGACGTCGACCGTCCCGGCGGCGATGACGCCGGCAAAGGAAGAGGCGGCCTCAGGGGCGGCCTCCGGGGTGGAAGACATGTTGTTTCCCGAGAGCATTCCGGCGCCCTCGTAGGGAACCCCCGGACGCCCTTCGGTGGTGACCGGCTCTTTGGGCGCCCCGGCGGGGCGTTCGGCCATCTTGACCTCCCCCATTTTGTCGAAATCGACCCAGTGATGGTCCTGACAGGCGGCGAGCGGGGCCGCCAGGGCCGCGACCAGCGCCAACCGGTTCAACGGGCGAAAACATCTCACTGCGTTACGGTCTCCTTGGTTGCGACACGGTTACTCCCGCTTCCGGGTGAATCTTCATGATAGCCTACCGCCGCCCCCCTCCGCCAGCGGGAAGCGAAGCCGAACGGTGACCCCCTCCCCCTCCCCGGCGCTTTCGATGGCAAGGGTTCCGCCGTGGGATTCGACGATGAGGGTGCAGATGGTCAACCCCAGGCCGATGCCCGTCCCCCCCTCCCCCCCCTTGCGGGTCTGGTGATGTCCCGGATTGGAGACCGAGAAGAACGGCTCCCGAACCATGGAGAGGGCGACCGGATTCATCCCCACCGCCCGGTCGACCACCGCGACCTCCACCCCCTGCGCAACCGGCCGACAGGTGACCCGGATCGGCGCGTCGGAGGGGGAGAAGGCGACGGCGTTGGACAGAACCTCTCCCAGCGCCCTCAACACCAGATGGGGGTCGCACCGGATCGACGCCCCCTTGGCCTCCTCCACCCGGACGTCGAACACGATCTCCCGCCCCCGGGAGTGTCCCTGCGTCCGGGCGATATCGACGGCGGAAAGGACCAGCGGCCCCAGCGGCGCCATAACCATCGACGTGTCGGGCAGGTTCAATTGCAGTTCCGACAGGAGCGTCGTGGAGGCGATGAGCCGCTCCAGATCGTCGTAACACTCCGCCAGCACCGACGACGCCTTGCCGATGTCGACCTCCCCCTTTTGCTCCAGGATCATCTTGACCAGTTGCAGTTTCGTCAGCGGCGTGCGCAGTTCGTGGGAGGCGATGGAGGAGAAGAACTCCCGGGCCTTGACCAGCGTCTCCCGCCGGGTGATGTCGCTCTTGACCGCCACATAGTTGATGATCCCCCCGGCGGCGTCGAGCACCGGGGTGATGGTCACCTCCTCCTCGTACAGCGCTCCGTCCTTGCGGCGGTTGATCATCCGCCCTTCCCAGACCCTTCCGGAGGTCAGGTCGTCCCACATCCGCCGGTAGAACGGGGGCTCGTGCTTGCCGCTCTTGAGGATGCGGGGATTGAGTCCCAGCACTTCCTCCCGCCCATAGCCGGTGATCGCCTCGAACGCGGGGTTGGCGTATTCGATGTTCCCCATCGCGTCGGTGATGACGATCGAGTCGGCCGCCTGCTCGATGGCCATGTGGAGGCGAATCCGCTCCCGCTCGGCCCGTTTGCGGGCCGAGATGTCGGTCCGTATGGTCATGAAGGAGACCGGCGCGCCCTGGTCGTCCAGAAAGGGGACGAAAGCCGCGTCCACCCAGTACGGTCTCCCCTCCCGGTCGAGGCTGCGATACTCCCCTTTCCAGACCTTCCCCTCCCCCAGCGTCCCCTCCAGTTCGGCGAAGAGAAGGGCCGCCTCTTTCCCCCCGTCGATCACCCGCTGGTCCCGCCCGTTCAACTCTCCCGGGGGATAGTGGGAAAGGCGGCTCATCGCCTCGTTGGCGTAGGTGACGCGCCAGTCGGTCCCGGCGGCGGTGACGGCGGCGTGCTGGTCCAGGGCGAACTTCTGCTGGCCGAGAGTGCGGACCGTCCGGCGCAGGCGCATCAACAGGTAACCTATATAGACCAGTAGCAGCACCGCCGACAGGAAGATCAGGAACCGGTAGCCCTCCCCTCTGCGGCGGTCCCGCTCCGCCAGAAGGCGGACCTCGTCGTACAGCCGGTCGACGGTTTCGGTGAGCGGGTAGTCGAGCAGGCGATGGATCAGATCTTCGGTGGTCCCCATCCCTTCGGCCACCAGCAGGGCATGGTCCACCACCCCCCGGCGCGCCCGGGCTTCGGCGTCGGAGACGACGGCATGGGTCAGGAGCCGGTCGGCCCGCTCCCGCACCCGTCGCAGCGCTTCGTCCCCCCGCCGGAACCGTTGCTCCAGAATCTCCCCCGTCAAGCCGAACAGGTCGTCCATAAGAGAGGCCGGGTGGTCCGCCCGCGCCATGAGAAGGCGCTGGAACTCTCCGGCCACTACCGGAAAATAGCGCTGGGAGTTCTTCCGGATGGCGTTGGCCCGCTTGAACCGCTCCAGCAGCTCCTCTTTGGCTTCGATGGCGGCGTCGATCCGGTCGAGCCCCTCCCGCAACGTCGGCGCCAAATCCCCCTCGTCCGGCAGCGTGGCCCGAAGAGCGGTCGTCGTGGCCCGCAGTCGCCCCACCTCCTCCACCAGCGGATCGTAGTTGTGCAGGAGGTTCACATGGGTCCGCAGGATCGTCTCGTTCAGCTCGGCGTCGGCCTGCTTGAACCGGAGGACCGCAGCGACCACTTCCTTCTCCTTCCCCTGCAGCGGAGAGAGAGAGAGAAAGAACAGGAGCGTCATCAGCAGGATAAGCGCCAACAATGCCAAACCGCGCAGCAGGCGGGGGCGCGTCACGATCATCGCAGCGGCCTCCCCCGCCAGGTTCCGGTCAGCGACCGCAGGAAAGCGACCAGCGCCCCCTCTTCGTCGGCGGCGAGCCTTCTGCCCAGTTGGTATCTGGCCATCACCTCGACGGCCCGCTCCAGCGTCGCCGCGCTTCCGTCGTGGAAATAGGGCGGCGTCAGCGCGACGTTGCGCAGGGAGGGAACCTTGAAGACGTGGCGGTCCTCCTCCCGTTTCGTCACGTTGTAACGCCCCTGGTCGGCCTTGGTCTCCCCTCCCCGGTCGCGGAAATAATCTCCCATCACTCCGAAAACCTGGAACATGTTTCCCCCGACGTTCACCCCCTGATGGCAGGAGACGCAGCCATATTCCCTGAACAGGACGTATCCCCTTTTCTCGCGCCCGTCCAGCGCGGCGCCGTCGCCCCGAAGATACCGGTCGAAACGGGCGTCGGGGGTGACAAGGGAGCGCTCGAACGTGGCGATGGCATCCTGCACGACGGCGGGCGTGAGGTCGGCCCCGTAGAGTTTTCGAACCGTAGCGACCAGTTCGCCATCCCCTTTCAGGCGGGAGATCAACGGGCCCCACGAAGAGTTCATTTCCAGCGGGTTGTGGATCGGACCGGCCACCTGCTCTTCCAGTGTCGCCGCCCGACCGTCCCAAAACTGTTTGAAATTAAAGCCACTGTTAAACACTGTGGGGGCGTTGACGCTCCCCTTCGCCCCCCCGACGCCGGTGGATACAATGGCCCGGTCGACCCCGGCGGTGTCGAGGCTGTGGCAGGTGGCGCAGGAGACCGTCCCGTCACCCGACAGGCGGGGGTCGGAGAAGAGGCGCTCCCCCAGCGCCACTTTGCCCGGGTCGAGGAGGAGCGTCTGCGGAAGGGGGGTGATCGGTTCTGTCCATTCGTCACCCTTGGCCGCCGTGGGGAGGAGCGACAGGAAGAGGACTACCGCGAGCAGTCCCCCTCTGCCCTTCCCCCTCTCATCGTCCTTCCACGCCACTTTTCACTCCCGTCTTTTCGCGGTACCTGCCCGCGTCCATCGCCGGATAAAGGGTGATTTCTTCAATTATTACATAGGTTCACCGCCGGTTTCCCATCCATGCGCGAAAAGAAAAACGGAAAATCCCGGCGACGCGCCTTGCTTTTGGCAAAGGGGCGTACTATGTTTCACCCGTTGGCGGTCGACACGGTCGAGCGCCAACAGAAAGCCGGAGCTGAGGGGGAACCTGGGGCGACAAACCGGCAGATAACGCTGTTTGAACAACTTTTCAATATCTTGCGGAGGATTTATCAGAATGGCTGTGAACGTAAAGCCGCTCCATGACCGGGTGCTCGTCAAGCCCGCCGAGTCAAAAGAGACCATGAAGGGGGGGATCATCATCCCCGACACCGCCAAAGAGAAGCCGCAGGAAGGCGCCGTTGTCGCCGTCGGCGAAGGGAAAATCATGGAAGACGGCTCCCGGCGCCCCATGGCGGTCAAGAAGGGGGACACCGTCATCTACTCGAAATACGCCGGAACCGAGATCAAGATCGACGGCGCCGAGTACCTGCTGATGCGGGAAGACGACATCCTCGGCATCGTCGGCTGAACCTGCCGTCGCCACCTTTCAAAAACAACCAACGAACCCATCGGGAGTGACAGACTACATGGCCAAGCAGATTATGTTCGGGGATGACGCCCGGCACAAGATCATGAGCGGCGTCAACCAGCTCGCCAACGCCGTCAAGGTGACCCTCGGGCCCAAAGGGCGCAACGTCATCATCGACAAGAAATTCGGTTCCCCGACCATCACCAAGGACGGCGTCTCCGTCGCCAAGGAAGTGGAGCTCAAAGACCCCTACGAGAACATGGGCGCCCAGCTCGTCAACGAAGTCGCCAGCAAGACCTCCGACGTGGCCGGCGACGGCACCACCACCGCCACCGTGCTGGCCCAGGCGATCTTCCGCGAAGGGCTGAAGAACATCACCGCCGGCGCCAACCCCATGGATGTCCGCCGCGGCATCGACCTGGCCGTCGAAGCCATTATCGGCAAGCTCAAAAAGCTCTCCAAACCGACCAAGGATAAGAAAGAGATCGCTCAGGTCGGCTCCATCTCGGCCAACTCCGACCGCGCCATCGGCGAGCTGATCGCCGAAGCCATGGACAAGGTCGGCAAGGACGGCGTCATCACCGTCGAAGAGGCCAAGTCGATGGAGACCTCGCTGGAGATCGTCGAAGGGATGCAGTTCGACCGCGGCTACCTCTCGCCCTACTTCGTGACCAACCCCGACCGGATGGAAGCCCACCTCGAAGACGCCTACATCCTCCTGTACGACAAGAAGATCTCCAGCATGAAGGACCTCCTGCCGATCCTCGAAAAGATCGCCAAGATGGGCAAACCGTTGCTGATCGTCTCCGAAGACGTCGAAGGCGAGGCGCTGGCCACGCTGGTGGTCAACAAGCTGCGCGGCACGCTCAACGTCTGCGCCGTCAAGGCCCCCGGCTTCGGCGACCGCCGCAAGGAAATGCTCAAGGACATCGCCATCCTGACCGGCGGCAACGTCATCTCCGAAGAGTTGGGCGTGAAGCTCGAATCGGTGGAGTTGGTCGACCTGGGCCAGGCCAAGCGGATCACCGTCGACAAGGACAACACCACCATCGTCGAGGGAAAAGGCAAAGGCAAGGACATCGAAGGGCGCGTCAAGCAGATCCGCAACCAGGTCGAGGAGACCACCTCCGACTACGACCGGGAGAAACTGCAGGAGCGCCTCGCCAAGCTGGTCGGCGGCGTGGCCGTCATCAATGTCGGCGCCGCCACCGAGACCGAGATGAAAGAGAAGAAAGCCCGCGTGGAAGACGCCCTGCACGCCACCCGCGCGGCCGTCGAAGAGGGGATCGTCCCCGGCGGCGGCGTGGCCCTCATCCGCAGCGTCTCGGCCCTCGACAAGATCGAGTGCGAGAACCACGACCAGGAGATCGGCGTCGCCATCATCCGGCGCGCCGTCGAGGAGCCGCTGCGCCAGATCGCCTTCAACGCCGGGCTGGAAGGCTCCGTCGTCGTCCAGCAGGTGATGAAGGAAAAGCAGAACGTCGGTCTGGACGCTTCCACCGGCAAGATGGTTGACATGGTCGAGACCGGCATCATCGACCCGACCAAGGTGACCCGCTCGGCTCTGCAGAACGCCGCCTCCATCGCGGGGCTGCTGCTGACCACCGAGGCGATGATCACCGAACTGCCGGAGCCCAAGCCGGCCGGCGGCGGCGCCCCGGACATGGGGGGTATGGGCGGCATGGGGGGCATGGGCGGGATGTACTAACCCCCCCTTCCCTGTTCGTTCGCAACGGGCGTCTCCGCAAGGAGGCGCCCGTTTTTTAATCCCGCTCTCGCGCCATCTCATCCATTTGCCGGACCCGCTCGTCGTGGGCGTCAACCGCTTTGGCCGCGTCCCGCAACGCCTGCTTCTCCCCCCGGTCCCACAGATACGAGAGCCCAAGGAGCGCAACGAGAAGAAGCCCCCCGATAATCCGCCAAAGGTTCATTTCCCCTCCTCGGTTCCCCGGATGAACGCCGCCAACCGCCGCGCCAGCAACCGGTGCCCGGCGATGGTGGGATGGATCGGCTCGGCGTCAAAGTAGGAGGCGTTGGCCGGATGCCCCCCCTCGGTCAGCTCCGGAATCACCAGATAGACGATCCCCTCCGCCGCGCATCGTTCGCCCAGCGCGTTGCGGAACGCCCCCATCCGCGCCGCCAGCGCCGGGTCGGTGGCCGGGTCGCGATAGACCGGCGCGATGACCACCACCGCCGCCCCCGTGGAGCGGGCGAGCCGGGCCATGGCCATGACGTTCTCCACATACTCTTGCGTCGTCGACCGCGGAACCCACGACGCATACGGGGGCGCCGTCGGCGGATCGCTCCTCTTTCGCCACCATTGCGACAGGTGGCTCAACGTCTGGCTGGCGGCCACCATTCCCCGCGCGCCGGTCATGAACCGGTCCCCGTCAAAGGTCACCCGGTCGGGCGCCGGGCGGAGGTCGGCGTCGTTCCAGCCGAAAAGGATCGTCACCAGATCGGCGTCAAGGTCGCCCGCCACCTCCTCGTACCAGAGACGCCCCTGTCGGCTGCTGTAGCCGGGGACCGCCAGCGGGAACGCCTCGGCGTCGATCCCCCCGTCCTGCAGAAGCCGGGCGGTCAGGGTCGGGTAGTCCCCCTGCGCGATGTCCGGATTGCGCAACGGCCCTCGCATGACCACCGGCGACCGGTAACCGAACGTGACCGAATCGCCCAGCGAGACGATCCGGTAGACCCCTTCCCCTTTCGGCCCGAGCTCCTGCTCGGCCCGTAGCCCCGCTTTATTCGTCAATACCAGCGTAAAGTCCCACCAGACCTGCCGCACCCCCGGCTTCAGCCGCCAGCCGACCAGCGGATCGCCGATGAATATGGCGTCGGTCCGCTTGTTGTGCCGCTGCTCGAAAGGGGTGACGAAGAGTTCGAGCGCATCGACCGGGGCCATGAAAAGCCGGACGCCCCCTTCGACAAGCGCAAACGGAAGGGCGACCAACAGTGCGAGCCCCAGGGGAAAAAGGATGCGGCGCATGATCGTGTCCGGCAATCACAATGGATATTCGCCAGTCTACCGCATCGGGGCAAATTCTCGTGTCGGACATTTTTATATTGATTCCCGTTCTCATTCTCGTATAATGAAGCCATGTATAGCGCGGAACATGCGTAACGGGGTGGAGTCCTCCCTTAGGGACGAAACCTCCCGGTGAAACCGTAGCCGCTCATCCGGTATCCCCCCCGAGCCGGTGAGAGGCTACGGTTTCATCTTTTTATCCTGCGGTATAGAATGTGCCTTCCATCGGGAGGCCCCCATGCCAGCATTCAGCGCTTCGGAACTCTTCGCATTCCCCGCCCATCTTGCCATCCTGCGCCGGATCGCCACCGATCTTGAGCCCCTCTCGAACGAAGCGGCCGCAACCGGTCGGGCCGAAGGGGTCGGCGTCTGGTCGTTCCTGTCGGCGGTGGCGCT
>JADGCD010000044.1 GCA_015229165.1 Nitrospinota bacterium
CCGTAACTATAACGGTCCTAAGGTAGCGAAATTCCTTGTCGGGTAAGTTCCGACCTGCACGAATGGCGTAACGATGGCTCCACTGTCTCAACCAGGGACTCAGTGAAATTGATTTTCCGGTGAAAACGCCGGATACCCGCGACAGGACGGAAAGACCCCGTGCACCTTTACTATAGCTTGGCACTGGAATTTGGCTCAATATGTGTAGGATAGGTGGGAGGCTTTGAAGCTGGGACGCTAGTCTCGGTGGAGCCAACCTTGAAATACCACCCTTATTGTGACGGATTTCTAACCATATCCCCTGAATCGGGGAATGGGACACTGCCTGGTGGGTAGTTTGACTGGGGCGGTCGCCTCCTAAAATGTAACGGAGGCGCTCGAAGGTTCTCTCAGGCTGATTGGAAACCAGCCGTCGAGTGCAAAGGCATAAGAGAGCTTAACTGCGAGACCCACAAGTCAAGCAGATACGAAAGTAGGACTTAGTGATCCGGTGGTTCTGAATGGAAGGGCCATCGCTCAACGGATAAAAGGTACGCCGGGGATAACAGGCTGATCCCGCCCAAGAGTCCATATCGACGGCGGGGTTTGGCACCTCGATGTCGGCTCATCGCATCCTGGGGCTGAAGCAGGTCCCAAGGGTTGGTCTGTTCGCCCATTAAAGCGGTACGCGAGCTGGGTTTAGAACGTCGTGAGACAGTTCGGTCCCTATCCGTCGTGGGCGTTGGAAGGTTGAGAGGATCTGACCCTAGTACGAGAGGACCGGGTTGGACTGACCTCTAGTGCTCCAGTTGTCTCGCCAGAGGCACGGCTGGGTAGCTACGTCGGGAACGGATAACCGCTGAAAGCATCTAAGTGGGAAGCCGACCTCAAGATAAGCCTTCCCTATTAGGCGACTCGAAGACCACGAGTTTGATAGGCCGGGTGTGGAAGCGCAGTAATGCGTGAAGCTAACCGGTACTAATCCGCCAATCGGCTTGATCTAAAGCTTTTCTCAGTAATCTTGAAACTCCGCAATGTGAAAGAGCCTCATGACATTGCAAAGTTTTTCCGGTGGCCACAGCGAGGGGGTCACACCCGTTCCCATCCCGAACACGGAAGTTAAGCCCCTCAGCGCCGATGGTACTGCCCCCGCGAGGGAGTGGGAGAGTAGGTCGCCGCCGGGAATAAAAATACGAACCCCGACCGGGGAACCGGCCGGGGTTTTTTTTATTGCCGATAGCGTTTGTCATCCGCGAACGCCCCTTTTCATTACCCTCCTCGCACGGCATAATAAGGGGAAACGGAGTCCCTCCCCCCATGCCGCTCGCCGCCCTGAAAGTCGCAACCGCCGCCCTCTTGGTCGGCGTCTCGCTGCTCCGTTTTAACAAGGGGGGGATCACCCTTGCCGACGTCGGAGACATGGGGCGCGAATATGGCGTCGCCGCGCTGGTCGGTCTGGTGTTCGGATGGTTTTTGGGGCAAGGGATGGATGCCGTCACCCGTCAGACGCCCGAATCCCGGCGTATCGCCATAATGGGAATCGTCACCCCCCTGCTGGCCCTGATTCTCTCCCACCAGACCCGCGCATTTTTGAACGACGGCCCCATCACCCTCGCTCTGGCCGTTGGCCTGCTGTTTTCCATACCTTTTCGCCCGCCAGCGGATAAAGAACGCATTCTGGAAGGGGAAAGCGCCGACCGCGCGCCGCAAAACACTCCTCCCGTTCGAATAACACAACAGAAAGAGGCCACATAATGTTTGCGCAAAAAATGCTGTCGAAAATCACAGGGCTCGGCATCCTCGCCATTCTTCTCGTCGTCGCCGGATGCAGCGGCGGGGGCGGAGGCGGGGGATCGAACACCGCCAGCGAGCCGACCCTTGCCGACGAGCCGTGGCTTGGAACCTGGGCTCTCGACTCTGTGGGAGGGGAAGACTACCGCTGGGCCGGCGTTACGCTCACCTTCGCTCAGGCAGGGGCGCAAACCCGTGCGGGGGACCCGTCCGATGGGTCGCCCACAGCCTTTTCCGGCCAATACTCTCTACGGATCGGCAACGGTCCCCACTTTTTCACCTTCGCGACCCTCGTCATGATGTCCTCCTTCAGCCCTTCGACGTTGGCATCCCAGGCGTATATGGAGCATAACGTTTCATGGAGCGGCGCCAGTTTTTCCGACCACGAGACCTCGTCGAACCTTTCACACCGCCAAAATGGATACGGTCAGTTCAAAGTGAACGGCGAGTATCTCACGTATGATCTCGGGACCGTGATGGCTTACGCCTATTACCGGGAATGGTTCGCCGCCATCCTGACCCTCGTCACCGGCGATGCGGCCGCCGCGGAAGAGCTGGCCGACCGGATTCTCGCCGCCAACGGGGCATTGATCTTCCGGAAGCAGTGACGCGCGCCTTTTACAATAACGGGCCGGAGTTCGACTCCGGCCCGTTCTCTTTGGCGCACGCATATCCTCCCGTGAAAGCGCCTGGCGATTGCGCTACAATACCCCCCTTGGAGCCAACCGTTCCCGACAACGAAAGAGACGCCGTCGCATGGACAAGTTCATACTCGACGCCCCCGGCGCCCCCGCCGCCATCGGCGCCTACTCCCAGGGGGTCGTCGCCAACGGATTCGTCTTCACCGCCGGGCAACTGGGGATCGTCCCCGAAACCGGGAAACTGGTCTCCGAAGACGTCGGCGCACAGGCAGGGCAGGTGCTGAAGAACCTTGGGGCCATCCTCGCCGCCGCCGATTCCACCTTCGACGACGTCGTCCGGGCCACCATCTATCTGGTCGATCTGGCCGACTTCGCCGTCGTCAACGAAATCTACGCCAACGTCATCGGCCCTCGCCCTCCGGCGCGGGTCACCATCCAGGTGGCCGGGCTCCCGCTCGGCGCCAAAGTGGAAATCGAAATGATCGCCGTGGCGGGCGGGGAAGAGCGGATTAAATAGATGCCCAGTTCCATGACCGGCTACGGCCGGGGAGAGAGAGCCGTCGACGGCAAGAAAGCCACCGTCGAGATCAAATCGGTCAACCACCGCTATCTGGAAGTCAACGTCAAGAGCGGCGCCCGCCTTTTCCGGCTCGACGACGCCCTGCGCAAGGTCGTCAAAGGGCGGTTCACCCGGGGCTACTTCGACCTGTACGTCGCCCTCGAAAGCGACAAGGCGGGGGCGTCCGCCGTCAGCGTCAACGAACCGCTGCTGGCCGGGTATATGGAAGCAGCCTCGCAGATGGCCCAGCGGTACGGCGTACCCTATCCCCCCCGTTTCGAAGCCCTTGTCGGGCTGAAAGACCTTTTCACTTTTGAAGGGGCCGAGGCCGACTTTGACCTCTGGTGGCCCGTCATCGAAGGCGCCCTCGAAGACGCGCTGGTCTCCCTCGACGCGGCCCGCCGCACCGAAGGAAAAAGCATCACCGAAGTCATCGGCGCCCGTTTTGACGCCATCGCCGTCATGGTGGCGCAGATCGTCGCCCGCCATGACGAATCGTCCGGCGAACGGCTGGAGAAGCTCAAGGCCCGGATCGTTAAGCTGGTGGGGGAGGCCGCCCTCGACGAAGGGCGTCTCATACAGGAAGTGGCCTATCTGGTCGACAAGGCGGCCATCGCCGAGGAGGTCGACCGGCTCGGCTCCCACCTCAAACAGGTGGAAAGCCTCCTGGCCGACGACGGCCCCATCGGCCGCAAGCTCGAATTCTTCGTGCAGGAGATCAACCGCGAGGTCAACACCATCGGCTCCAAGACCTCCTCCTCCGACGCCACCGCCCTGGTGGTCGAGATCAAGAGCGAACTGGAAAAGATCCGCGAACAGAGCCAGAACGTCGAATGAGCCTCTTCGCCCGCCGTAGCCGCGGCATTCTGTTCGTCCTCTCCGCCCCCTCCGGCGCCGGGAAAAGCACCGTCGCCCAACGGGCGATGGACGCCATTTCCGGCTTCTCCCGCTCCGTCTCCACCACCACCCGCCCCCCCCGTCCCGGCGAGATCGACGGCGTCGACTACCATTTCGTCGACCGCCCCACCTTCGAGCGGATGATCGGGCAAAGCGCATTCCTCGAATGGGCCACCGTCCACGGCAACTATTACGGAACCAGCGTCGAGACGGTGCGCCGGGCCGTCGAAGAGCGGGGCGAAGACCTGCTGCTGGTCATCGACGTGCAGGGCGCCGCCGCCGTCCGGCGGGCCGTCGGAAGGGTCGTCACCATCTTTCTGGTTCCTCCCGACCTTGCGACGCTCGCCCGCCGCCTCGCTGCACGGGGGGACGAAGACGCGGGGACCGTCGCCCTGCGGCTCGAAAACGCCAAGGGCGAGCTGGCTAGGGCGCGGGAGTTCGACTATCTGGTGGTCAACGACGACCTGTCGCTGGCGGTGGGGGAGTTCGTGGCCATCATCATGGCCGAACGATGCCGCATCGACGCCATGACCCTGACCCTTCCCGACGAAACCACCCATTAGGACGCAGCAAACCATGTGGCAGAAACTCCCCCGCTGGGCCAAGCAGATCCTCATCGGATCGGCGCTGGCCCTCACCACCATCGGCGCCCGTCAGGCGGTCCTCCATTTCTTCCCCGGGCCACAGCAGGAAGCCCCCTTGGCGGCGCCCGTCGCCGCGCAGGGCGACATCGAAAAATCCCCCTTCACCAAAGCCAGTCTCGCCACCGGCCGGGAAGTGACCGACAGCTACCGCTTCACCGACCAGGACGGGGCCCCCTTCGACACCGCCGCTTGGTACGACCTGCCGATCGTCGTCGGCTTCATCTTCACCAGTTGCCAAGAGGTCTGTCCCGCCATGAACGTCGCCCTCAAGCGGATCGTGGCGGATATGGCCCCGGCGAAACTGGGGGTGGACTTCCGCATCCTGATGGTCGGCTTCGACACCGAGCGGGACACCCCCGCCGCCCTGAGGACGTTCGGGGCGAAATTCACCGACGACTTCACCCACTGGCGGTTCGTCTCCGGCGATCCGGCCGAAGTGGCCCGTTTCGCCGACCGGCTCGGCATCGTCTATGAAGCCTCCCCCCAGGGAACCGCCGCCGGGTGGAAGCATTTCCTCGGCATGACCATCGTCGCCAACGGCAAAGTATACAAACAGGTCTTCGGCCCGGCCCCCCTGCCCGAGGAGATCCTCGGACCGGTCATGGCGGCGCAGGGGAAACCGTACACCCCCCCCGTCCGCGCCGCAGAGACCGGAAAACACGCCCCGTCCAAACCGTAACGAGGAGTACCGCATGCTGCTTTACATCGTCGAATCGGCCGTCCCCCTGCTGACCGCCAACCTGATCTACGCCGGCATGCTCGCCCGGCGCAAGGACATCGCCGGACACAAGAAATGGGCCGCCATCCATGCGGTCACCACCTGGGTCTCCTCCCTGCTGGTCTTCACGCTGGTCAAACTCGGCTTCCGGATGGGGGACGGCGCCCCCGACTGGATCATGGACGTCCATCTGGTCATCATCTGGGCCATCCCCCCGATGCTGGCGCTCCTGATGTACACCGGCCTCAAGGGAATCCGCAAAGTCCACCTCCCCCTGATGGTCGTCTACTCGATCAACTGGGCTGCGGCGCTGGTGACCGGGGCGATGATTTTCGCCGCCGACCGGGGGTGGATCGGCATCTGAGGCATTCACCGCCCCCTTCGCGTGTGTTGACACACCCGGGGGGAGGTGGTACAAAGGCGTACCCACTTTTTGGCCAATGAGGGCCGAAAGGGGGGTTCAAAAGGGTCGACAGGGGCGTCGACCGGCGGTCAGAAAAAAAAAGTGCGGAACCTCTCGCCAAAAGTGCGGGATGGTGTATAATTCTGCGAATCGGTTTTTCGCAAAAAAGCGAATGGTTGCGGCGGTGGCGGAAACAGGCCGGAAGGCTTGACGCCAAGGCGGCTTTTTGAGGGGCATTCAGGACTGAGGTATCCCGCCCAGCCGGACGGGATGGCGCACCATCTGTCGCTCGTACGCTCTTAAATGTTCGTCGTCGGTCGTTCCGACAGCGAACGGTGGCAAAACAAGGTTTTTTTAACCATCTCTATCAAGGGGGAGGACTTTTATGGCAGATCATGGGGGGCACGGAGCGGCCCACGCCCACGAACACCACTGGGAGTGGAGCTATTATCCGCTCATTCTGGTGCTCGGAATCTTTCTCTCGGTGCCGGTCGCATTCGGCTTTTTCTTCCAGTACCACAACGCGACGCTCGGTATCGCATCCCTTGGCCTCGGGACTCCGCTTCTCCTCTGGGGAATCGCCGGATGGACCTCCGAAGGCATCGCCAACCGGGACAAAGAGCCCGGCTGGGCGCTGACCGGCCTGCCTTTCTTCATCGTTTCGGAAATCCTGATTTTCCTTTCGCTGTTCGCCTCCTACTGGATGCTGCGGCTGACCGCCGACGTCTGGCCCCCCGCCGGGACCCCGCACATCGGCGTCGTCCTTCCCCTGATCATGACCGTGATCCTGGTCAGCTCCTCCATCACCTATCACTTCGGTGAGATGGCTCTGGAAGAGGGGAACAAAGGCTCGTTCAACATGTGGCTGATGGTGACCATGGCCCTCGGGCTGGTCTTCCTCGGCTGCACCATTTTCGAGTACAACCACCTCCTGCACGAAGGCTTCGGCTTCGGCGCCAACGCCAAGTCGACCGCCTTCTACTCCATCACCGGCTTCCACGCCTCGCACGTCCTCGTGGGCCTTGGCGCCTTCGTTTGCGTGCTGGTGCCGGCGCTGTCGGGCAAGATCAGCCACTCGCTGGTCAAAGGGGCCGGTCTCTACTGGCACTTTGTCGACATCGTGTGGTTCTTCGTCGTCTCCCAGATTTACCTCTGGTAGTCGAAACCGGAAAGCGGACGTAGCAGACATGTTCAAGAAGGCGATGGTCATGGCGGCGCTGGCGGGAGCCCTTTGGGCTCCGGTCCCGTCCCTGGCCTGGGTCGCGCCCGAGTCGGAGATCGATCCGGCGATGCTGAAGGTGGACGAACAGGAATACCTGGGCGTCGCCGTCAGCGCCGACACCGTTCTCGTGGACGACCAGGGGAAACGCTTCACGTTCCGGGACATCCGGGACAAGGCGACCATCCTGGTCCTCTCCTACTACTCGTGCGACGGCTTTTGCCCCTCGTTCAACGCCGCCCTGCTGGGAGTACTCAAAAAGGTCTCCGAGATGGAGCAGGTCAGCCCGGGAAAGGATTTCCGGATTCTGACCGTCTCGTTCGACGCGAACGACGGCGCCGCCGAGGCGGCCACCTTCAAAAAAGGACTGGGACTGACCGACGAACTGGCCGAAAACTGGACCGTGGCGACCTTCGCCGATCCCGAAAAAGATCTGGCGCCGTTCACCAAGTCCCTCGGCTATCCGTTCTTTTGGTCCCGGCCCGACCGGATGTTCTTCCATCCGAACGTCTACTACTTCGTGTCTCCGGACGAAGGGCGGGTCACCCGCATCATGCACGGCGCCAATGTCGACGCCAAGGACATGGAGCTTGCGATTCTTGACGCGAAGTTCAAGAAGATCAAGCCCTCCGAGATTCTTCATATGGCCGTCTCCCTTTGTTATAGCTACAACTATAAAGAGGGGAAATACGGCCTGAATTATCCGGCGTTCTTCGCGTTCGGCTCCCTGTTCCTGGGAATAACTGCCTTCGCCTTCGCGGCGCGGCAGACAAAGAAAATGCAGAAACACAAGCAAGAGGTAAGGAGAGAGACGAATGACTAAATGGTACGCGTTTGCCGGGGCCGTCCTCGGCGTCGTATCGTGGGCTACGGTCGCCATCGCAAGCGACCAGGCCGCCGCCGATGCGGCCGCCGCCGCCCCCGCCGCGACTCAAGAAGAAGCGGTGGCCGCTGACGCCGCCGCGCCTGCCGCCGACGCCGCTGTGGCGGAAGAAGGCGCCGTCCCGGCCGCCGACGCCGCCGTGGCGGAAGAAGGCGCCGCCCCCATGGAAGAGGCCGCTGTCGAGCCGGCCGCTCCCGCCGTCGAGGAGCACGCCGCTCCCGCCGCCACGGTGAACAACCCCGCCGAGGGGTGGAACACCCTCTGGCATCACGTTCTGATCGACCTGTACGTTATCGGAGGCATCTTCGCCCTGATCACCATCGCCTTCATGGTGACCTACACCCGCAAGCGGGACGATCAGGAAGGGGACCTTCCCCCGATGAACCTGGTCCTGTCGCTGACCTGGGCCCTGATCCCCGCCTTCATCTTCATGGCCGACGACTTCTACCTTGCGGCCAACGGCTGGAAGCTCTGGATCGACCAGCGCAACGTCCCCGAAGGGGCGCTCGAGATCAAGGGCCTTGCCTACATGTACGAGTGGGAGTTCGAGTTCGAGAACGGCGCGGTCCTTTCGGGGAACGAGTCGCGCGAGAACCCGATCCTCCTGCCGGTGGGCGCCCCGATCGTCATCCGCTCCCATTCTGACGACGTGGTCCACTCCCTGATGTTCCCCGACTTCCGGATCAAGGAAGACGTGATGCCTGGGCGGACCACCTTCATCTGGTTCATGGACTCCGCGCCCGGAGACCATCTGTTTACCTGCACCGAGTACTGTGGCGTGGGCCACTCGAACATGTGGGGCCGGGTCAAGACCGTTCCCGCGACCGAGTTCGAAGCCTGGATCGCCGAAAAAGCGTAACGAATGCGCCGGGCGGGTTTGGCCCGCTCCGGTCGCCGAAGGATAACGACCTTAAGGAGAGGTTAGGGAAGGAACACCTATGAAAGAGTGGATTTTTACTACCGATCACAAGCGGATCGGGATCATGTATCTCGTCGGTTCGATGGCGGCCTTCGTCGTCGCCGGGATCATGGCCCTGCTCATCCGCCTCGAGTTGTCGAGCCTCGGGCCGACGCTGACCGACAACGCCACCAACTACAACGTGTGGCTCTACTTCCATGGCGCCGCCATGATCCTGGCGTTCCTGATCCCGTCGCTGACGGGCTTCTTCGCCAACTACCTGATCCCGCTGATGATCGGCGCGCCCGACGTCGCCTTCCCGCGGATCAACGCCTTCTCGATCTGGCTGTTCTATGTGGCCATCGTGCTGGCGCTGTCGGCCTTCATGGTTCCCGATCCGCCCGACGTCATGTGGACCGGCTACCCCCCCTACTCGGTGCAGACCACCGGTAACACCTCCATGTACGTCTTCACCGTCCACCTGCTCGGCTTCTCGTCGATCCTGGGCGCGGTGAACTTCCTTTGCACCGTCATCTACATGCGGGCCCCCGGCATGGGCTGGAACCAGATGAACTTCTTCGTCTGGGCCACCCTGGCCGCGTTCGTGATCCAGCTGATCTTCATCCCGGTGCTTGCCGCCGCGGTGACCCTGCTGCTGTTCGACAAGTACTTCGGGACCGCCTTCTTCAATCCGGACGCCGGCGGCGACGTCCTGCTGTACCAGAACCTTTTCTGGTTCTACTCGCACCCCGCGGTGTACGTCATCCTGATCCCGGCTGTCGGCGTGGTCGCCGAGGTCATGGCGGGCATGGCGCGCAACCCGATCTTCAACTACAAGGTCGCGGTGTACGGCGGCGCCTGGGCCATCGTCGTCCTCGGCTCCGACGTGTGGGTGCACCACCTCTACACCTCGGGCATGGTCGACTGGCTCCGGATCGGCATGATGGTGACCACCCTCATCATCTCCATTCCCGTCGGTCTGCTCATGATCTCGCTGGTCGGCACCCTCTACCGGGGCTCCATCCAGTACAACACCGCGATGCTCTATGCCATCTCGGTCCTGTTCCTGTTCCTGATCGGCGGCCTGACCGGCATCCCGCTGGCCATGACCTCCATCACCCTGCACCTGGCGGAGACCTACTTCGTCATGGCGCACTTCCACTACGTCATGGCGGTTTCGGCCACCTTCGCGGTCTTCTCTGGTGTTTACTACTGGTTCCCGAAGATGACCGGCCGGATGGCCAACGAGACCATCGGCAAACTCGGGTTCGTCCTGAACTTTGTCGGTATCAACCTCACCTTCTGGCCGCTCTTCTCGATCGGCGTTGACGGAATGCCCCGCCGGTATTTCGACTACGCCATGTTCCCCGAGTTCGAGCCGACCCAGAAAATGGCCACCATGGGCGCCATCATCATCGCTCTGTCGATGGTCGTGGTGATCTTCAACTGGGTCTACAGCGCCATCGCCGGCGTCAAGGCTCCGCTGAACCCGTGGGGTTCCAAGTCGATGGAGTGGACCCACACCCAGTCGCCCCCGGGCGCCGGGAACTTCCCCACCCCCCCGACCGTTTCGGCCGACTGGTCGCCGTACAACTACGGCAAGCACACCGCCCAGACCATCTAAACGGTCTGACGGAGCGCAACCGGCTTGGGTAGTTTTTGGGGGCCCGGCAGGACAAATCGTCCTGTCGGGCCCCTTTCTTTCTGATACAATGCCCGCTAAATCTTTCATGCCCTTGTCGAAGTCCTGAAGGGAGTCGTACACCACATGCTCGTCAAATCGCTTATCGGCGGTTCCATCGTCGCCACCTATCTGCTCATGGTGATGGGGAACCTCGTCACCACCACCGGCTCCGGCTTGGCCTGCCCGGATTGGCCTCTGTGCTATGGAACCTTCGTCCCCCCCTTCGAAACCCAAATCTGGTTCGAATGGGGCCATCGCCTGCTGGGGGCTCTGGCCGGATTCGCCATCCTCGGCGCCACCATCGCCGTCTGGATGTACCGGAGCGGCGCCCAACGGTATCTCGTGGCCGGCGCCCTCGGCCTGCTGGGGGTCGGGGTGCTCTTCGGCGGCGTCATCGTCCGGATGGAAGCCCCCCTGCTGGAAGGGGCGCTTCACCTTTTCATCGTCTCGTTCCACATCGTTCTCTCCACCATCATCTTCAGCCTGATGATCATGGCGTGGCGCAAGGACAACGGACTCTCCCCCGATCCCCGCGCCAAATTTTACGTCGGCCTCTTCCTGCTGACCTTCGGGCAGGTGATACTGGGGATCATCGTCCGGTACGGACACGCCTCCATGGCCTGCCCCGACTTCCCCACCTGTCAGGGGTCGTTTTTCCCCTCGCTGACCACCTTTGAAGTCACCGTTCATTTCGTCCACCGGATGGTCGCCTACACCATCTTCCTCGTCGCCTCCGGCTATCTGTTCGTCACGTTCAAATCGGGTATCGACCGGATCGGCGGGTTTGTCACCTTCACGCTCATCCTTTTCCAGGCCAGTTGGGGGATCGGCATCGTCCAGTCGGGGATGTTCCTGCCGTTGATCGTCCTGCACGGCGCCACCGGCTTTGCGCTTCTCGGCTGGCTCGCCTACCGGTCCGCGCCGGGTCTTCTTCTCTCCGGCCCCGCCGCCCCCGCCGCCGTGGGCGGATCGAAAGCCTACGCCTGATGTTCGCCAGCGATTCCGAAGGGGAAGGCTCGGTCGTCGTCGGCCGCATTTCCTTTGTGAAGAGCTGCGTGATCGACTATTTCCTGCTGGTCAAGCCGTGGATCATCGGGCTGGTGCTGGTCTCCACGCTGGCGGGAATCTTCATCGCCGAAGGGGGCATGCCCCCCTTCGGCCTCGTGGCCGGGACGCTGGTCGGCATCGGTCTGGCCACCGCGGCCGCCGCTTCGCTGAACAACTACATCGACCACGACATCGACGCCCGGATGGCCCGCACCAGCAAGCGCCCCACCGCCTCGGGCGCCATCGCCCCGGTGAAAGCCCTTGCCTGCGGCGCCGGGCTGACGGTGGCCTCGCTGGTGATCATGACCTACACCACCACCGAACTGGCGGCGTGGCTGACCGGCGTTTCCATCTTCTTCTACGTCATCCCCTACACCCTGCTGATGAAGCGGCGAACCCCGCTGGCCACCTTCGTCGGCGGTATCGGCGGCGCCCTCCCGCCGGTCATTGGCTATGCGGCCGCCGTCCCGGCGCTGGACGAAAAAGCTTTTGCCCTCTTCCTCGTCATCTATGCGTGGCAGCATCCCCACTTCTGGGCGCTGGCGCTCAAGTACCGGCGGCT
>JADGCD010000045.1 GCA_015229165.1 Nitrospinota bacterium
ATTGTGGATGAAGCCGATTCCCCCCTCCAGCGCCAGTTGGGTGGCCAAACGCCCTTCGGTGACGGTGTCCATGGGGGCGGAGATCAGGGGGATGGCCAGCCGGATGGTCCGGGTCAGCCGGGTTCCGGTGTCGACCTCCCGGGGGGCCACGTCCGACGGGTTGGGCAACAGCAGGACGTCGTCGAAGGTCAACGCCTGACGGATGTCGGTGAACTTGTCTTTCATGTCGCCTCTCGCGGGAGAGTGAAAACCTTAGTTATAGAGAACGGGGGGGCGCCGTTCAAGGTTTTCTTTCGGAAGGGGGGGAACGGACTTCGGCCCGGCGACAGGGGTATGGTATAAGAAGACGGATTTCATGCCCCTGTGTCCAACTCCCGAACCCGAGCGGATGCGCCCATGACCGAAGAAAAACGACCCGTAGTGCTGGCCGTCGATGACGAGGAAGACAACACCCTGCTCCTCAAGGGGCGTCTCTATCGTCGCGGCTACGACGTAGAGACCGCCGCCTCCGGCGCCGAAGCCCTTTCGAGGCTGGCCGATCTTTCCCCCGACATCGTCCTGCTGGACGTCATGATGCCCGGCATGGACGGGTTCGAGACCTGCCGCCGGATCAAGGAAATGCCCCGGGATGAGTTCCTGCCGGTCATCCTGCTGACCGCCCGTGACGACAAGGAGAGCAAGGTCAAAGGGCTCGACATCGGCGCCGACGACTACGTCACCAAGCCCTTCGACATCGACGAGTTGGAGGCCCGCATCCGGGCGATGCTCAGGATCCGGGAGCTGCAGGGGCGCCTCTCGCAGAAGGAGCAGGAGGTCAAGCGGCTCAACACCGAGCTGAAAGGGCAGTACACCTTCGAGAATATCGTCGGCGCCTCGGCCACCATGCAGGAGATCTTCGAGAAGATGCAGGGGGCGGCGAGAATCACGAGCCCGGTCATCATCACCGGCGAATCGGGAACCGGCAAAGAGCTGGTGGCCCGCGGTATTCATTACGCCTCCCCCCGAGGAGACAAGCCGTTCATCCCGGTCAACTGCGCCGCCCTCCCCCCCGACCTGATCGAGTCGGAGCTGTTCGGCCACAAGAAAGGCTCCTTCACCGGTGCGGTGAAGGAGAGCGGCGGCCTCTTCAAGGCGGCCGACGGGGGGACCATCTTCCTCGACGAGATCGGCGAGATGCCCAAGGACGTGCAGGCCAAGCTCCTGCGCGTGTTGCAGGAGGGCGCCGTCCGCCCCGTAGGGGGAAGCGACGAGATCAAGATCGACGTCCGGGTCATCGCCGCCACCAACGTCGACCTGGAGGACGCCATCGAAGAAGGCGCCTTCCGGGAAGACCTCTACTACCGGATCACCGTCCTCTCCATCGAACTTCCCCCCCTGCGCAACCGGAAGCCCGACCTCCCCGCGCTGGCCACCCACTTCATCAAGAAGTTCAACGCCCTGTTCGGCGCCGACGTGAAGGGAATCGACGAGGCCGCCATGGAGGCGCTGAAAAACTACGACTGGCCCGGCAACATCCGGGAGTTCCAGAACGTCATCGAGCGCTGCTACGCCTACGCCGACCTCGAATGGATCGGCGAGAAGCACCTGACGCTTCACCGGACCCGGAAACGGGCCGAGCAGGCCGCCGCTTCCGCCGCCCCGGCGGCGGGGGGCGCCCCTGCGGGAGGGGATACGGAGGAGAATTTCCCCACTCTCGAGGAGGCCGAAAAGGCCCTCGTGGAACGGGCCATGTCCCTGGCCGACGCCAACAAGGTCAAGGCGGCCAAACTGCTGGGCATCCACCGTTCGCGGCTGTACAAGAAGCTGGAGCATTACGGCATCGGTCTGTAGCCCCTGGCGCCGTCGGGACCGTCCCTGCGGCGGTCTGGTACAATGGGCGTCGGTCATTGACGGTCGAACAAGGAGTCGGGATGAACGCTCGGGTGGAGGGACGAAGCCTCGGGAGATGGGTCCGGCAGGCGCTGGCGTCGGCGCTGGCGCTGGCGGTGTGGACCCCGGCGTCGGCGTCGGCCTATGACTTGGGTCCGCAGTTTTCCCTCCACGGTTTCTTCGACATGGAGTACCACCAGGCCAGCGCCTTCGAAGGGATGGAGCGGGGGGACGCCTCCGACCCCTCCAACGGCGCCTTCCGCCAGCACCACGTCAACTTCTTCGTCGACGCCCGGGTCCGCCCCGATCTGGTGGCCAAGGCCCACATCGAGATGGAATACGGCGCCGACACCGAGCTGGGCTACGGCGGCATCATTCTCGAATACGGTTTCATCGACTACGCCCTCCGGGGGGATCTGCTGCGGTTGCGGGCCGGAAAGCTGCTGACCCCGTTCGGCTTCTACAACGAAATCCACGACAGCTCGCCCGCCTTCCTGTCGGTCTCCATCCCCTGGGTCCTGTACAAGGGGAGCGCCATGGGGGGCTTTTCGGCGCTGCCCAAGTGGATCACCGGCCTTTCCTTCACCGGCGGCTACGACCTGCCCAAGGGGCATCACGATCTCAACTACGCCCTCTACATCGGCAACGGCGAGTCGGTGGGAAGCAACGACCACTACTACGACGACAACCCCAACAAGGCCGTCGGCGCCCGGGTGGAGTTCGTCACCCATAAAGAGACCTTCAAGGCGGCCCTCTCCGGCTATTACGGCGACAAGGCGGTGACCCCGGAGAAGCGGGCCGAACAACACAGCGCGGCGGTCCTCTCGCTGGAATACGCCCCCGGCCCCCTGAACATCCACGGCGAATACGCCTGGGCCGCCGTGGCCGGGTGGCGGGAATCGGTCTGGTACCTGATGGCCTCCTACCGGCTGGGCAAACTGACCCCCTACGCCCGCTACCAGTTCATCGACCCCGACGACGAGGAAGGAAACGACACCTGGGGGGCGGCCACCGGCGGGATCAACTATCTGGTCAACAGCAACCTGATCTTCAAGGCGGAGCATACGATCCACGACCGGGGTTCGGAAAACCTGGCCATCGCCCACGACACCCCCGATTTCAGCGAGACCCAGGTCGCGCTGACCCTCTTTTTCTGAAGGGGGGAAAATACGATGCGACGCAGAACCGCCCTTCACCTTCTGGGCGCCGCCCTGTTGCTGACGGGACTGCTCGGCATGGCCGCGCCGGTCCGGGCCGAAGGGGGCGAGCGGAAGATGGTGGTCGTCGTCAACCGGGACAACCCGGTGGCCAACATCACCCTCGACGACCTGCGGGATCTCTATTTCGGCAAGCGGCGCTTCTGGGCCCACGGCGAGCGGATACAGGTGGCCGACCTGGTGGAGAGCAAGCTTCCCGAGGAGAAGAGCGCCTTTGCGCATTTCGCCGCCCGGTTCCTCGGCAAGGAGATCGACGCAGTGAAGAGCTACTGGATCAAGATCATCTTCTCCGGCGCCGGGCAACCCCCCAAACAACTCCGCAGCGCCGCCGAGGTCATCGACTTCGTCGCCGCCAGCGAAGGGGGGGTCGGCTACCTCTACGCCGACGACGTGACCCCCGCCGTGAAGGTGGTGGCGGTCTCCCGACCGGAGGAGTGACCCCGAACCGGCCCCGACGCCCCCGCCGGAAAGTCGCCGCACGCCATGAAAAACGTCTCCATCAAGACTAAGCTCTGGGCGAACCTGGGGCTCTTCCTGACCTTCGCCCTGATCATGTGGGGGCTGACCTTCGTCGCCTCCAGCAAGATCAGCGGCTATCTGGACTCCTCCAAGGTCGAGGTCATGACCCGGGCCGACCAGTTGCGCCAGTCGCTCAAGGATCTGGAGAAACTTTCCAACGACGCCGCCCAGCTGGCCGAACCGGCCCTGCTGGTCGAGGCCGACCGCCGGGCCGACGACTTCCGCGAGGCCATGGCCGCCCTTATGCGGCTCGACCCGGAGCATCTGGCCGAATACCGGAACGCCTCCGACCATTTCGACACCTACCAGAAGGCCTCCCGCCGGGCGGCCGAGCTGCTGATCGCCGGGCAGGGGTTCTCCGAAGAGCTGATGACGCTGGCCGGGGAGGTGAACCAGACCCTCCCGACCCTGCGCAAAGACGTCGACCGGCTGCTGGAGCGGATCTACGAGGACTTCACCGGCCTGCTGGAACGCTCCACCCATGTGGCCACCCTGCTGGTGACCCAGACCTTCGTCCTTATGATCACCCTGGTCATGCTGTCGGGAATCATCTTCCCGATGATCATCCGCTCCATCACCCGCCCCATCGAGCGGCTCGTCTACGCCACCAACGAACTGGCCAAGGGGAATCTGGAAACCCAGGCCGAAGTCATCAGCGTCGACGAGATCGGGGTGCTGGCCCTCTCCTTCAACCGGATGGCCCGGGCGTTGAAAGAAAAAAGCGACGCCCTGGAAAAGACCACCTGGGAGCTGTCGCAGGCGCTGGAAATCCGCAAGGAGATGCAAAAGCGGATCGTGGAGGTCAACCAGGACCTGACGGAGGCCAACGAGCGGCTGCAGGAGGCCGACCGGCTCAAGTCCGACTTCCTGGCCTCCATGTCGCACGAACTGCGGACCCCGCTCAACGCCATGATCAACTTCTCCGAGCAGATCATCGAAGACTGGGACCAGCTCTTCGCCGATCCGGTCTGGGCCAAGGACGCCCTCGGGATGCTGCAACGGGTGCTGAAAAACTCCCGCCATCTCCTCTCCCTCATCAACGACCTGCTCGACCTGGCCAAGATCGAATCGGGGCACGTCACCCTCGACCTGGCCCGGGTCGACCTGCGGGAGGTGGTGGCCGACGCCGCCGCTTCCGTCTCGGCGCTGGCGAAGAACAAGGGGCTCGCCCTGACCCACCGGTGGCCCGACGACCTCCCCCCCTTCCTGCTGGACGAGCGGCGCATCCTGCAGGCCCTGATCAACCTGCTGGGGAACGCCATCAAGTTCACCGACGAAGGGAGCGTCGAAATCGTCGTCGAGCGGGCCGAAGTCTACCCCCACGGCGTGGTGGTCAGCGTCATCGACACCGGCGTCGGCATCTCCGAAGCCGACCAGAAAGTGATCTTCGACCGGTTCCGGCAGGTCGACAGCGGCAACGCGCGCAAGCACGCCGGCACCGGACTGGGGCTCAACCTGGTCAAGGAGCTGGTGGAGCTGCACGGCGGTAGCGTCGGCGTCACCAGTCAGCCGGGGCGGGGATCGACCTTTTTCATCCGCCTCCCCTTCACCGCCATCCCGCCGCAGAAGCATCTGGTCATCACCTGACCGCCTCCCGACGGACGCCCATTGCGGGCCCCTTTCCAACGGAACTGTAACCCATCGTCCTGCCACAAGATAGGGGTTCTCATCCTGTGGATAACTGGTGGATAAACGGGGTAGCCACCCCCGGACAAGCCACCCGAGGAAGCAAGGGTAAATGATGGGTATGCAACACCGAATGCCATGATATGACAAATATATTCAATTAAATAAGCCTGAATAATGAAAGTTATGCTTCAACGAAATCTTCTTCTGACGCCCCCGTTTAACCGTTATCCACAATGCCGTTTTCTGTAGCAAAAGCAACACGTCGTTCCCGCATGGCGCCACAGCGCGGGACAAAAAAACCGGCGCCCCCGAAGGGACGCCGGTAGCGGGCCGTCGCGCAGCTTAGCGCCGGTCGATGCGGACGTAGTCCCGGGTGGCCTCGCCGGTGTAAAGCTGGCGGGGGCGGCCGATCTTGAGCCCCTTCTCGCCGATCATCTCGTTCCACTGGCTGATCCAGCCGATGGTCCGGCCGATGGTGAAAATGACGGTGAACATGTTGGTGGGGATGCCGATGGCCCGCTGGATGATCCCGGAGTAGAAGTCGACGTTGGGATAGAGCTTGCGCTCGACGAAGTATTCGTCCTTGAGGGCGATCTCTTCGAGCTTGAGGGCGATGTCGAACAGCGGATCGTCCAGTTTGAGGGCGTCGAGGACGTCGTAGCACGACTTCCGGATGATCTTCGCCCGGGGGTCGTAATGCTTGTAGACCCGGTGGCCGAACCCCATGAGGCGGAACGGGTCGTTGGGGTCTTTGGCCTTCGCCACGAACTTGCTGATGTTGCGGGCGTCTTCGATCTCTTCGAGCATCTCGATGACCGCCTCGTTGGCGCCGCCGTGGGCCGGACCCCAGAGGGTGCCGACGCCGGCGGAGATGCAGGCGAAGGGGTTGGCCTGGGAGGAGCCGGCCAGCCGGACGGTGGAGGTGGAGGCGTTCTGCTCGTGGTCGGCGTGGAGCAGGAAGATCAGGTCGAGCGCCTTGGCCGCCACCGGGTTGATCTCGTACTCCTCGGTGGGGAAGCCGAACATCATCCGCAGGAAGTTCTCCGCGTAGCCGAGCTTGTTGCTCGGATACATGAACGGCTCCCCCCGGCTGTAGCGGTAGGCCCAGGCGGCGATGGTCGGCATCTTGGCGATCAGCCGGTGGGCCGAGATCTCCCGGCTCCGGTGGTCGTGGATGTCGAGGCTGTCGTGGTAGAAGGCCGACAGCGCCCCCACCACCCCCACCATGATGGCCATCGGGTGGGCGCCCCGGTGGAATCCGGCGTAAAAGTCGCGCAGTCCCTCGTGGACCATGGTGTGGTGGGTGATGATGGTCTCGAAATCGGACAGCTCCTGCGCGGAAGGGAGCCTCCCGTACCAGAGGAGATAGCAGACCTCCAGAAAGTGGCTCTGTTCGGCCAACTGCTCGATGGGGTAGCCCCGGTAGAGGAGAATCCCCTCCTCGCCGTCGATGAAGGTGATGGTCGACTCGCACGAGCCGGTGGAGGTGAAACCGGGGTCGAAGGTGAACATCCCCAGTTCCTTGTAGACCGTCCCCACGTCGAAGACGGGGGGGCCGTGGGTTCCCCGCAGCACCGGCACTTCGATCGACTTGCCGGTGGCGTTGTCGGTAATGGTGACCGTATCTTTTGCCATGTTCGCTCTCCGCGATGGGTGGCTTAGGGGTCGTCCCCCGCCGGTTGTAGTGGCCCTTACGGCAGTTTCGTGTGGGCGCCGTCACACCAGGGCGCCATCTTGGTGTGTTTGCACAGACACCAGGGAACCTTCCCCTTCTCGGTGATTTTCACCTCTTTGGGGGCCAGACCGGTTCCCTTGTGGGAGCCGTCGCAAAAAGGCTGTCCGGCGGAGCGGCCGCAGGCGCACCACCAGTAGGTTCCCGGCTCCATCTCCTGCACCAGGGGGCGTTTGTCGAAAACTCTCGGCTCTTCTGCCACGTTGCGCTCTCCTCGATCATGGTGAAACGTCGATCTGGTTCATGATAGCGCATCCGGGAGGGAGAATGACTTCGGGAAGGAGGGAGGGTAGGATACTCCCATGACCGACCCGACTCCCCCCGCAGACCTTTCCGCCCGGGCTGCGGCCCATGCGTGGATGCACACCATCGCGCTCCCCGGCGGCGTCGTGACCCGGGGGTCGATCAACACGATCCGCCATCTCCCCCGGTTCCGCCTGCCCGACGACCTGACCGGCATGACGGTCCTCGACGTCGGCGCCTGCGACGGGTTCTATTCGTTCGAAGCCAAACGGCGGGGAGCCAGGCGGGTGGTGGCCGTAGACCGGTGGGGGGGAGCGTCGGGAACCAGCCGCGCCGGGTTCGACCTGGCCCGCGAGGCGCTGGGGCTGGACGTGGAGGCGCTGGAACTCGACCTCTACGACCTTCCGAAGGCGGGGTTGGGAACCTTCGACCTGGTCTTTTTCTTCGGCGTCCTCTACCACGTGAAAGACCCGTGGGGGGCGATCAACGCGGTAGCCTCGTGCGCGGCGGACCGACTGATCCTCGAGACCCACGTCGACCTGCTGGACCTCCCCCGTCCGGCGGTGGCCTTCTACAACAGCGCAGAGCTGGCCCGGACGGCCAACAACCACTGCGGCCCCAATCCGGCTGCGGTGGAGATGATGCTGGCCGACGCCGGATTCACAGAGATCGTCCCCCGGTCGCTCTTCCACTATCCCGACCCGGCGGGCAGCGGCGTCATCGAGCTTCTGGAGGGGAACGCCACGGCGGCGCGACTCGTGGCCGACGACCTCCCCGCGCCGGAAGGGACGATCGCCAACGTCCGGATGGTCTGGAGCGCCCGCCGACAGAAAGTCGATCAGCCGAACCAGCTACCGCTGTCGTCGGTGGCGGAAGGGCTGAACCAAGGGGAGCTGTAACCGCTCCCGCCGAGAAGCGACAGAGCCCCTTCCATCGAGACGCTCCGGGAGGTGGAGGCCAACGCTCCCCCCTGCATGACGCTTCCCCGGTCGGGGAGCCCCTTTTCCATGTGGGCGGCCAGCTCAGACTCGTCCAGCTCCCCGTCGCCGTCGGTGTCGGCTTCGGCGAAACCGGTGACCTGCAGCCCCGCCTCCTTCGCGGAGATCCCTCCGTTCTTGTCGGTGTCCTTGGTCGCCAGAAGACTCCGGGCCAGGTCCGACAGATCGACCCGCCCGACGGCGCCGGTTTCGGGTTTGGCCATCTGCCGGGCGATCTCGTCGGCCGAAAGCTGGCCGTCGGCGTCGGCGTCGGCGGCCTCGAACCGGTCGGAGGCGATTCCCGCCTCCCGGCGCGAGAGGGCGCCGTTTGCGTCGTCGTCCTGCATCTTCAGCAGCAGCGTCGCCTTCTGCGCGGCGCCAAGGCTTCCGACCCCCTGTATGTCGAAGAGGGATTTGAGCGAAGAAGAGACAATATCGTTCACGGCGTTTTCCTTTCACGGCATACCCCTTTGCCCCGCAACTTTCGGGCCAAGGGTCGATGTTTATGAATACGCCATAAGGTCAACGAGTTCTGTCGCAGCCTCCCACGGAAGAGGGGGCAACTTTTTCAGACAGGGGGTCCGTTTCTTCCGATTCTGGTATCCTTCCCCCATGAAAATCCTCTTTCTCGCCCCGCAACCTTTCTTCGAGACGAGAGGAACGCCGATCAACGTCCGGCTGATTCTCCAGTCGCTGTCGGCGCTGGGGCATCGGGTCGACCTTCTCTGCTACCCCCACGGCGACGACGAGACCATCCCCGGCGTCACCATTCATCGGGTAGTCAATCCGCTGGGGGTCGGCCCGGCGCCCATCGGCCCGTCGGGGAAGAAGATATGGTTCGACCTTTTCATGTTCCCCCACGCCTTCTGGCTTATGCTGACCCGCCGTCCGCAGGTGATTCACGGGGTGGAGGAGGCCGGATTCATGGCGTGGCTGTTGGCGAAACTGTTCCGTGTTCCCTACGTTTTCGACATGGACTCCCACATCGCCGACCAACTGGCCACGTCGAAACTGCCGATCCCCCACTGGGGCATCAGGCTGGTGGAGAAAATGGAAGGCGCCGCGCTCGCCTCCGCCACGCGGGTGTTGACCGTCTGCCAGGCCCTTTCCGACGTGGCGGCCCGCTACACGACCCCCGACCGGATCGTCCAGATCGAAGACATCCCGCAGGAATATCCCCCGGCGCCCGAGGGGCTGACCCCGGCGTCGATCCGGGCGGAACTCGGCATCCCCGCCGACGCGCCGGTGGCTCTCTATACCGGAAACCTTGAAACCTATCAGGGGATCGACCTCGTCATGGAAGCGGCCCCGCTGGTGGTGGCAGGGGCGCCCGACGCCCGGATCGTGATCGTCGGCGGCGGGGGGGAGGGGCTGGCCCGATACCGTCAACAGGTTGAACAGGCGGGCCTTTCATCGAGCGTTCTCTTTGCCGGCGCCCGTCCGTTGTCCCACATGCCGGTTCTCTACGTCATGGCCGACGTTCTCCTTTCCCCCCGGTTGACCGGGACCAACACACCGTTGAAAATCTACTCCTACCTCGCCACGGGAAAGGCCATCGTCGCCACCGACCTTGCCACCCATACGCAGGCGCTCACCCCGACGGTGGCGAAACTGGCGCCCCCCGAAAAGGTGGCGTTCACCGACGCCCTTCTGTTATTATTGAAAGACAGGGAGTTGAGAGACTCCCTCGGCGCTGCGGGGCGGCGACTGGTCGAAGAGCGCTACAACCGCCCCATCTTTACCGAGAAGATCGACCGGCTTTACCGGGCGATCGCCGATTCGATTCATTAACCACTGGGGGGTCGATCACCGACCTCTCTTTGCGTCTGGACACCTGATGTCACTGGTCAAACAACTGGCGAACCTGGCCCTGTTCAAGATGGGGGCCGTCCACCCCATCGCCGGGCCGATGAAGGTGCAGTGGGAGCTGACCTACCACTGCAACCTGAAATGCCAGCATTGCCAGATCTGGCAGATCCCCTATAGCGAGATCAAAAAGAACACCCTCTCGTTCGACCAGCAGAAGAAGATCGTGGACGACCTCGCGGCAAACGGCGTCCGCCACGTTTCGTTCTCCGGCGGCGAGATGTTTTTGCAAAAGACCGCCTACGACCTCATCGCCCACGCCAAGTCGCGCGGCATGAAGGTGGGGGGGAACTCCAACGCCTTCCTGATTAACAAGGCCATCGCCGCCAAGATCGCCGCCAGCGGGCTCGATTTTCTCTATATCTCGCTGGACGGCGACAACGCCGAAACCCACGACGCCATCCGTGGCGTACCGGGGGCGTTCGACCGGGTCTTCACCGCCGTGAAGAACCTCCGGGCCGCCTCGTCGTCGATCAAGATTTTCTTCAACACCACCATCAACCGGCTGAACGTCGGCCAACTGGTCGGCGTGGGAGCGCGGGGGCGGGAAGCGGGGGTCGATGGGCTGACCATCGAGATGACCAACACCTTCGACAAGTACAGCCCCGTCGAAGGGCTGACCCTCGACGAGAGCCAACTTCCCCTGCTCCGGACGCAGATCAAGGAGCTGTTCGAAAAATACGGCGACCTGCTGCCGCACCAGATGGGCTACTTCGACGAGTTCGAGACCTACCTGACCAACCGGGACGCGCTATACAAATACCGGTGCGTCGCCGGATACACGTCGGCCCAGATCCACCCCAACGGCGACCTCTACGCCTGTCCGGTGGCCTTCGAGAAGCTGGGAAATCTCGCCGAGACCCCGTTCGCCGACCTCTGGTACGGCAAGCAGGCCGACAAGGTGCGCCGCGACATCAAGGAAGGACGCCACCCGATCTGCTGGATCACCTGCGTCTCCCCGGCGAACCAGTACCTGTCGTACCTCTCGCCGACGAAGTTCTATAAGTTGCTGGCGCCGTCTACACTGCGCCACATTGTCAGGAAAATCTGACAATGGATAAATTTACCCATTTCTCCAACCTCGCCTCCATCTACGCTTCCTATCTGAAGCGCGACGAGGTGGTGAAAAAACTCCCGACACGGGTCTGGATCGAGCCGACCCCCGCCTGCAACCTGACCTGCGGCCACTGTCCCCACGGCATGGATACCCCCTTCGACAAGGGAATCATGAAATGGGAGCTGTTCACGAAGATCGTCGACGAGCTGACCGGCTCGGTCTACGACGTGAACCTGTTCCACCGGGGGGAGTCGCTGATCCACAAACGCCTCGCCGACATGGTGGCCTACTGCCACGACCGGGGGATGCACACCCGGCTCCATACCAACGCCGGGCTGATGGACGAAGCGTGGAGCAGAAACCTGATCGAGGCGGGGCTCGACTACGTCTCCTTCTCCTTCGACGGCTACACCAAAGAGACCTACGAGAAGAACCGGGTCGGTGGCGACTATGAAGCCACCATCGCCAACATCCGGACCTTTCTCAAGGTGAAAGCGGAGCTGGGTTCAAAAGTCTTCACCATTCTGCAGGTGATGGAGCTGGGGGAAGCGCCCGACGGGAAAGAGGAGCGCAAGCTGGCCCTCCTCTCCCGGTTCGACGGGCTGGGGCTGGGGCGGTTCGTGGTCCGCACGCCGCACAACTGGGCCGGGGACTTCGACGAGTTCGGCCACGGCGTTGGGGACGAGCCGACCTTCCGGTTCACCCCCTGCACCTTCCTGTGGTACGCCATGACCATTTTCTACGACGGTCGCGTGGCGCCCTGCCCGCAGGACTTCTACGGAAAAATGATCAT
>JADGCD010000046.1 GCA_015229165.1 Nitrospinota bacterium
CCGCCGACGGCATGCGGCCCAGCAGCGCCGACACTTCGGAGCCGGCCTGGGAGAACCGGAAGATGTTGTCGACGAAAAGGAGCACGTCGGCGTTCTCGACGTCGCGGAAGTATTCGGCCTGGGTCAGGGCGGTCAGGGCCACGCGCAGGCGCGCCCCGGGGGGCTCGGTCATCTGGCCGAAGACCAGGGCGACCTTGTCCAGAACCCCGCCCTCTTTCATTTCGTGGTAGAGGTCGTTCCCCTCGCGGGTCCGCTCGCCGACGCCGGCGAAGCAGGAGTAGCCGGAGTGCTCCATGGCGATGTTGCGGATCAGCTCCTGGATCAGCACGGTCTTGCCGACGCCCGCGCCGCCGAAGAGGCCGGTCTTGCCCCCCTTCAGGTAGGGCTCCAGCAGGTCGATGACCTTGATGCCGGTTTCGAGCGGCACCGCGTCGGTAGCCTGGTCGACCAGCAGGGGGGCGTCCCGGTGGATGCCCCATCGCTGCTTGGCGGCGATGACGCCGGCTTCGTCCACCGGCTCGCCGATGACGTTGATGATCCGGCCGAGGACTTCCTTGCCCACCGGGGTGGTGATGGCTTCGCCGGTGTCGGTGACGCTCATCCCGCGCACGAGGCCGTCGGTCGACTCCATGGAGACGGCCCGGACGGTGTTCTCGCCCAAGTGCTGGGCGACCTCGAAGATCAGCCGGGAGCCGTCCTCGCGGGTGGTGTAGACGGCGTTGTAGATCTTCGGCAGCCGACCCGGAGGAAACTCCGCGTCGATGACAGGTCCGATGACCTGTTTGATACGCCCCGTGGCCCCCGTGGCCGCAATCGCTGTGGTCATGCTCTTAAAAACCTCCGGCTTTCTTGTGCGGTTCGATGCGTGTGTTGGTCCCGTCCCTAGCCTTCGAGCGCGTCGGCGCCGGACACCACCTCGGACAGTTCCGTGGTGATGGCGGCCTGGCGGGCCTTGTTGAAGGAGAGGGTGAGGGCTTCGATCATTTCCTTGGCGTTGCGCGTGGCCGAGTCCATGGCCGTCATGCGGGCGCCGTTCTCCGAGGCGGCCGATTCGAGCAGCGCCTGGAATATCTGGTTCTCGATATAAAGGGTGATAACCCCGTCGAGCACCGCCTCCGCCGACGGCTCATACTCGTAGTCCACGGCGTCGGCGTCGGTGGAGGCCAGATCCTCGTCGCGGTTCACCGGCGGTTGGACCGGCAGCAACGGCACGGTCTGGGGCACCTGGACGACGACGTTCCTGAACTTGTTGTAGATCAGGTAGACTTTGTCAGCTTGCTCTTCGACGAATTTCTTGACCACCACGTCGACGATCTGGCGGGCGTAGTCGATGGTCAGGTTCTTGGAGTAGTCCAAATGGCGGGAGAGCAGGGGGAAAGAGCGGCGCCGGTAGAAGTCGACCCCCTTCTTGCCCACGACGACCAGCGAGACGTTTTTCCCCTCGTTGGCGGCGATAACCTGCTGGGTCGCCTTGATGACGTTGCTGTTGAACGGCCCGCAGAGCCCCTTGTCGCCGGAGCAGAGGACGATGAGGACGTTCTTGACCTCCCGGCGCTTGAGCAGGGGGTGGCTGTCGGTGTCGGCCTTGGCGGAGAGCCGCTCCATGACCTCGTGGATTTTATCGGAGTAGGGGCGGGCGGCGGCCACCGCCTCCTGGGCGCGGCGCAGACGGGCGGCGGCCACCAGCTTCATCGCTTTCGTGATCTGCTGGGTGTTCTTGACCGACCCGATGCGCCGCTTGATGTCCTTTAAGTTCGCCATATCCCGTTATCTTTGAGCCGGGCCGCCCGCGTTCGGGACGGCCCGTCGTGATGTGCGTAAACCGGTTACTCGAACCGTCCCTTGAACTCGGCGACGGCTTCCTTCAGTTTGCCTTCGGTCCCTTCGCTGATCGTCTTTTCCTTGATGATCGCTTCGACGATCTCGGGCCGTTTGGTGTGGACGAATTCGAGCCACTCCTTTTCGAACTTCTGGATCTTGTTCACCGGAATCGAGTCCATGTGCCCCTTGACGCCGGCCCAGAGGGAGACGACCTGGTCGCTGACGTGCAGCGGCGAGTACTGCCCCTGCTTGAGAAGCTCGACCATCCGGGCGCCCCGGTTGAGCTGGCGCTGGGTGGCCTCGTCCAGGTCGGAGCCGAAGGCGGCGAAGGCCGCCAGCTCGCGGTACTGGGCCAGGTCGAGCCGCAGGGTGCCGGCGACCTGTTTGGTGGCCTTGATCTGGGCGGCGCCGCCGACGCGGGAGACCGAGATGCCGACGTTGACCGCCGGGCGGACGTTGGCGTAGAACAGGTCGGGCTCCAGATAGATCTGGCCGTCGGTGATGGAGATGACGTTGGTCGGGATGTAGGCCGACACGTCGCCCGCCTGGGTCTCGATGATCGGCAGCGCCGTCAACGACCCGGCGCCCAGCTCGTCGTTCAACTTAGCGGCCCGCTCCAGCAGCCGGGAGTGGAGGTAGAAGACGTCGCCGGGGTAGGCCTCGCGTCCCGGCGGGCGGCGCAGCAGCAGGGAAAGCTGCCGGTAGGCGGCCGCCTGCTTGGAAAGATCGTCGTAAATGATGAGCGCGTGCTGGGCGTTGTCGCGGAAATATTCGCCGATGGCGCAGCCGGTGTAGGGGGCGATGTACTGGAGCGGCGCCGGGTCGGAGGCGGTGGCGGCGACGACGGTGGTATAGGCCATCGCCCCTTTTTCTTCGAGGATCTTGACCACGTTGGCCACCGACGACCGTTTCTGGCCGATGGCGACGTAGATGCAGAAGACGTTCTGCCCCTTCTGGTTCAGGATCGTGTCGATGGCGATGGCGGTCTTGCCGACCTGCCGGTCGCCGATGATCAGCTCCCGCTGGCCGCGCCCGATGGGGATCATGGCGTCGATGGCCTTGATGCCGGTCTGCATCGGCTCGTGGACCGATTTGCGCGCGATGATGCCGGGGGCCAGGCGCTCGACGGCGCCGGACAGCTTGGCGTTGATCGGGCCTTTGCCGTCGATCGGCTCGCCGATGCCGTTGACCACGCGGCCGACCAGCTCCGGTCCGACGGGGACCTGGGCGATCTTGCCGGTCCGCTTGACCTCGTCCCCTTCCTTGATGTCAAGGTCGGAGCCCATGAGGACCGCGCCGACGTTGTCCTCTTCAAGGTTGAGGACCATGCCGGTGACGCCGCCGGGGAACTCCAAAAGTTCGCCCGACATGCAGTTCTCGAGCCCGTAGAGCCGGGCGATACCGTCGCCGACGGAGATGACATAGCCGACTTCCTTGAGTTCGAGCTTTCCCTCGACCCCTTCGAGCTTCTGTCTGATAACCGAGCTGATCTCTTCCGCTTTGATAGCCATTCTTCTCTTAAGCCTCTCGCTCTCTTCTGGTTACCGCTGGGCTCTCAGGCCGTCCAGCTGGTTCTTCACGCTGCCGTCATATACCACGCTGCCGATGCGGGTGACGACCCCGCCGATCAGCGCCGGATCGACCGACACTTCCACCACCGCTTCCTTGCCGGTGAAGGCCGACAGCCGCTTCACCAGCGACGCGCGGTCGGCGTCGGACAACTGGATGGCGGAGACGACGTCCACTTTCACCTTGCCCATGGCGGCGAAGGCCAGGGCGGCAAGCTCCTCGGCCAGCGCGGGCAGGAGCCCCATGCGGCCGTTGACTTTCATCAGTTCGAGCAGCCGCCGGGTCTGGGGGGAGACCTTGACGGCGGTCAGGACGGCGTCGAGCGCAGCCCCTTTCTCCTCGGCGGAGAAGGCGGGGCTCCCCTCGACGTTGCGCCAGTCGCGGCACTCCCGCCAGAGGAGGGCCAGCGCGGCCACTTCTTCGGTGAGCCGCGACAGAAGGGCCCGGTCGGTGTGGGTCTCGACGCATGCGGCGGCGTACCGCCGGGCGATCAGGGTGTCTTTCAATTCATGCTCTCCAGCTTCGTCAGGTACCCTTCGACGAGCCGTTTCTGGTCGTCGGGGCCGAAAGACTTCTTGATGATCGCTTCGGCCATGTCGACGGCGGCGGCCATGGCTTCGCGCCGGAGTCTCTCCCGGGCCTGCTCGGTCTCGAGGTCGATCTGGGCGGCGGCCTTTGCCACCAGCGCGCGGGCCTCTTCCGCAGCCTGGGCTACGACGGCGTTCTTCAGGGTCTCGGCCTCGGCCCGGGCTTCGTTGCGGATGCGCTCGGCCTCTTTGGCCACTTCGTCGAGTTTCGTCCGGACTTCGGCGAGGCGGGCGTCGGCGTCGGCCTTGGCCCTCTCCAGCGCGGCCCGGCGGTCGGCGATCTCCTGCGTGCGGGCGGCCAGCATCGGGAGGAGGTATTTCTTTATCAGGTAGGCGACCCCGGCGAAGATCACCAGGGCGTTGAAGATGCGGGAGCCGTCGAGACGCCACGTCCATTCTTCGGCGAGCTGGAGGCCGCCGCCGGAGGCGTGGGCGGCGCCGACCATGACGGCCAAGGCGACGGTGGCAAGGGTCAGGGAGCGCATGTCAGACCTTCCTCCCGAGAAGCTTTGCGGCCAAGGTGGCGGCGAATCCTTCGGAGTCGCGGGTCAGTTGGGCCGAAGCGTTGTTCACGTCGTCGGCGATGGCGGCCCGGGCGACGGCGACCTTGCCGTTGAATTCTTCGCGGGCGGCGGCCATGAGGGCGGCGGTCTCCTGCGCGGCGCCAACGCGGGCCTGGGCGATGATTTCGGCCGATTCGTGGCGGATGTCGACGAGCGCCTGCTCGTAGCGGGCGGCCAGCGTGTCCCCCTCGTCGGCGGCGCCTTTCCCCCCCCGCTCCAGCTCGGCGAGGCGGCGCTGGCGCTCTTCGAACGCGGCCAGCGTCGGTTTGAACAAAAGGACGTTCATCAGCGCCAGCAGGACCAGAAAATTGACCATCTGCATGACGATGGTCCCGTCGATGTTGATCATTCCCTCACCACTTTCGACCTTGCCTCGACAGACGCGGGCCGTTTTGGGCCTTGCGGGTAGTCAAAGCGAAACCTGTTTTTTTGAAGGGTCGATTCTAGTCCGAACCCGCCCGGTTTTCAACGCAAATCGGGAGCCGTGCGGGACGCCCGACAGGACCCGCGCCACCGCGCGACCCCCCGTCCGGTCTGTCGTTTTATATGGGGTGAGTGACGGGGATTGAACCCGCGACACCTGGAGCCACAATCCAGTGCTCTACCAGCTGAGCTACACCCACCACAGAAACGAAGGGGTGAATGTACCGTATGCGACGCATGAAATCAATAGGGGGTTTGAAGGGGAGCGCGCGCCGCCGATTTATGCGAAGCGAGGAGCCGGTCTCTGATCCGTCGAGACCAAAGGCGGTGGAGACGCCGACTCCGGCACGACAACGGCAGGAAGCTCGCCCGTGACGCGTCGTCACCATCGCCGACAGCAGAAGGAGGTCTTGACCGTCGAGACCAAAGGCGGCGAAGACGCCGACTCTGGCACAACAACGGCAGGAAGCTCGCCCGTGACGCGTCGTCACTCGCCGCCGCGGTCGTCTGGGTCGGCCAGTTTTTTTTCCATGACGTAATCGTCCATGACAAAGCCCCCCCCGATATCCACCACCTGCTCCTTCACGATCACGTAGCCCCAGTTCTTGTAGGCCGCGACAGCCCCCTGATTCTCCCGGTTCACCGTCAGGCGGAGCGAACGCGCCCCCAACCGGGCCGCCTCCTCCTCCAGCCGCCGTTGGGCCCCCCATCCCACCCCCTTGCGGCGGGCCCGCGGCTCCAGATAGAACTTGCTGACGAACAGCGCCCCGGCGGCCGGTTCGTGGCGATAGGCCAGATAGCCCATCGGCGCCGATCCGACCTCGTAGAGCGCGTCGATCCAGACATAGCGCACCCCTTCGGCCCTTTGGTCGGCGATGGCCCCGGCGCTCTGGAACCTCTCCACCATGTAGTCCACCTGCGCCTGTCCGATCAGCGGCGGGAAATAGTCGTCCCATATCCGCTTCGCCACGGCGGCAAGTTCGGGGATTTCGTCGTCGGCGACGTCGCGGAATTGAACGCTCATGGGGATGAGAGACTCCTGATCGGTGAAAGCCCAACCCCATTACATGCCCAATCGGAGACCCTGTAAAGGGGCGACGACAAAAAGGCCGCCCCCCGGAAGGAGGGCGGCCGGAAAATGCGGGAGGGGAATCAGTCCCGGTTGCCCATCAACTGGAGCAGGAAGATGAACATGTTGATGAAGTCGAGATAGAGCGCCAAAGCCCCCGACAGGGCCAGCCGCTGGGCCATGACCCCGTCCGGCCCGGCCACGGCGCCCATGGCCTTGATCCGCTGCGTGTCGAACGCCGTCAGCCCGGCAAAGATCAGCACCCCGAGGATCGAGACGGCGAACGAGAGGGCTTCGCTGGCCATGAAGATGTTCACGATCGAGGCGATGATGATCCCCACCAGCCCGACGAACATGAACGCCCCCATCGCCGACAGATCCCGCTTGGTGGCGTAGCCGAAGAGCGACAGGGCGCCAAACGCCCCGGCGGTGACGATGAACGCCTGCGCCACCGACGCGCCGGTGTAGGCGTAGAGGATCAGCGACAGGGTCAGCCCGTTGAGGGCGGCGTAGCCCATGAAGACCGACATGGCGGTCATCAGGCTCATGCTCAACACCCGGGCGGAGAGCCAGAAGACCAGCCCCAGCTCCACGAGCATCAGGGGGAAGAAGATCATCGGCTGGGCCACGACGGCCAGAAGCGCCTGGTCGGAAAGAGTGATGGCCGAGACCGCCGCCGTCAGGGCCAGACCGCCGGTCATCCAGCCATAGACTTTGGACATGAACCGGGCCGAGTCGGTGGCCGTGGCGCGGGCGCCGGTGGCCCCGAAGGCGCCGGGGACGTTCTTCTGTTCGAACATGGGTCGTGCAACCTCCAAAGGTGAAATACCGTTCGTCTATAGGTATGGCATCAGTTGCCCTGGAGGTCAAGTCGTGTTCTGTTTCAATTCGTATCCGTGACCGCTACAATGCCCCGATGGATACCTTGAAAGTAAAACGGCTCCGCCCCGACGCCCACCTGCCCGAACGAGCGGGCGAGGGGGATCTGGGCTACGATCTTTTCGCCGCCGAGGGGGTGACGATCCCCCCCCGGGGGACCGCCATCGTCAAGACCGGTGTGGCGGTCCAGTTCCCCGACGGGTGGGGGGGGCTGATCCGGGACCGCTCGGGAATGGCGACCAAAAACCGGGTCATCGTCTCCGCCGGGGTGATCGACCACGGCTACCGGGGAGAGATCGGCGTGGCCCTCAACAATCTGGCCGACACCCCCTTCGTCGTGGAGCCGTCGATGAAGATCGCCCAGATGCTCCCCATGCCGGTGGTCGACTGGCGGGTGGAAGAGGTGGCCGCCCTGACCGACACCGCACGCGGGGAAGCCGGATTCGGCAGCACCGGCACGCACAAGAGCTAGCGGGCGCCCCTCGAACCTTGCTCACCTAGCCGGAGCGGGCGTAGAACGCGGGGTCACTCGGCTACCCTGCGCTAGAGAGAAGTGTTCATGACCTCTTTGTACCCTTCGATCACCTTGTTCTTGATCTGCATCGTCATCTTGAACGCCAGTTCGGCCTTCGAGAGGGTGATCATGGTGTCGTGGATGCTCTTGCTCTTGCCGGTGATCAGGTCTTCGATGGCCCGGTCGGCGTCGTGCTGGAGACCGTTGACCTCTTTCAGCGACGCGGCCAGCGTGTCGGCGAACGAAGTCCCCCCCTCGGCGGGGCCGGAAAGTTTGGGCAGTTTCAGGGAAGCCCCCAGCGGCTCCATGCTCCCCCGGATTCTCATGTCGTCCATGGTCGGTTACGTTCCTTTCGTTTCATCCGGTCCGGTTATTGCCCGCCGCCCTCGACGGCGCCGGAAATGATCGCACCCCGCTTGCTCCGGGCCGCCATGACCGCCTGGTACATCGTCCCGATCTCGACCATCTTGACCGTCTCTTTGTCCATGTCGACGTTGTTGCCGTCGATGCGGGGTTCGTCGGTGGAGACCGTCATCTCCGGGCTGAAATGGTCCAGATTCCCCACGTTCCCCTGCACATGGCCGGGATGGGTGGTCTTCAGGGTCGCGACGCCCCGGTAGGCGTTCTGCAGATCCTGCTCGAACGGCTTCAGATCGACCGCCTTGTAGCCGGGGGTCTCGGCGTTGGCGACGTTGCTGTTGGCAAGCTGGAACCGCTGGTCGTACAGGTCGAGCGCCTTCTTGGCCAGTTGCCCGGTCTTGTTCGTATACAGAAGATCGTTGATCAGTCCCATGGCGTCCCTTTCATCATGTCTGTGGATAAAGCAAGGGTGGCGCCAAAGGGAGACGTCGGCTAATCTGCCGACAACAGACGGGTAATCAATGCGAAGCGTGCTTTTGGGGCGCGTCAAACCGTTGTCGCCCTTCCGTTTCGCCCGAGCCAGGCGTCACGTTTCTGCCGCATGGCGGTCGTGCTACCATACGGCCATGAGCCCGTTCGAGATCGTCGACCCGACGGAGGAGCCCCCTCTCCTGCCGGTCCCCCGCGTGAGCCGGGGGGAGGGGGCGCTGGCGCCTCTCGACCCGCTGCAGGCGTACATCAACCGGGTCAAGGAATACCCCCCCCTCACCCGTGAAGAGGAAGAGGGGCTGGCGAAACTGCTCCACGAGACCGGCGACAAGGAGGCGGCCTTCCGCCTGATCACCGCCAACCTGATGCTGGTGGTGAAGATCGCCTTCGAGTTCCGCTCCCAGTTCCAGAACACCCTCGACCTGATCCAGGAGGGAAACTACGGCCTGATGCGGGCGGTGAAGAAGTTTGACCCGTTCAAGGGAAACCGCCTCTCCACCTACGCCGCCTACTGGATCCGGGCCTACATGCTCAAGTACCTGCTGGACAACTGGCGGATGGTGAAGGTAGGGACCACCAACGTCCGCCGCAAGCTCCTGTACAACCTGCGGGAGGTGGAGCAAAAGCTGCGCGACGGGGGGTTCGACCCCGGTCCGAAGCTCTTGGCCGAGACTTTCGGAGCCACGGAGCGGGACGTGATCGAGGTGCAGCAGTCGCTGGGAGCGCTGGACCACTCGCTGGACGCGCCGGTGGAGGAGGGGTCGAGCCGGACCGGGATGGATCTCCTCCCCGCCGGGGGACCGGATCTGGCCGACACCGTGGCCGACGACGATTTTCACCGGCGGTTCCACGAGGCGGTGAGCCGTTTCGCCATCGACCTGAAGCCGTCGGACCGGGCGATCCTCTACGAGCGGCTGCTGGCCGACGAGCCGAAGACGTTGCAGGAGCTCGGCGAGGGACACGGCATCACCCGGGAGGCGGTCCGGCAGGCGGAAGGGCGCCTGATGAAACGGCTGAAGGAATATCTGCTGGTCGAGATGGGAGACGTGACCGACCTCATCGCCGACTGATCCCCCCCCACGCAAGGAGAAACGAGATGGCAGACCAGGAGATCGAGCGGTTCGTGGCGCAGTACGACCGGGTGGCGGAGCTGATGGCGCAGGCGTCGGAGGCGATCCCGCCGGGGGAAGAGCTGTTCCGCCCCCATCCCCGGTGTCAGGAATGGCTCTATCTGCTGACCCATCCGGCGACCCATTTCGAAATCTTCCGCACCCTCATGGAGGGAGGAGCCGACCACGGATTCCCCACCGCCTATCGGGCTCCGGAAAACCTCCCCGCCAACGGTCCCGCCGGGGGACGGCTGCTGCGGGAACGATGGAGCGCTTTCCGCCACTGGATCGTATCGCGTCCGGAGGGGTTCGCCGCCACCATGGTGAAAGTCCCTTGGGGGGGGGCGCCGATGACGGTGGCCCAACTGCTCGACTGGCTCTACGAAGAGGGGGTTCACCACCGGGGACAGGCGTGGGTCTACGCCCGGATGCACGACATGAAGCCCCCCGCGATATGGGGAACGGAAGGGTAACAGGCCGTGGAAAAACTATCTGCGTTGGCTCCGGGGTGTCGAAACCAAGCTCGAAATCCTCACGTATTCTCACATACGTTCCGGTTTCTCGCTCACTTTCTCCTACCGGAGCCTGCCTCGATAACGTTTTTCCACACCCTGCCAAGCATCCTCAGATTTCCACCGGGAGGCGATCCCGCTTCCACTCCGGGAAACCGTTCTTGAGCCTTCGGGTGGTATAGCCCATCAGCCGCAGCTTCGCCACCGCCTCGAAGGAGAGGACACAGTAGGGGCCGCGGCAGTAGGCCACCACCTCCTTCTCCTTGGGGATCGACCGGAACCGCTCTTCCAGCTCCCCGAGGGGGACATGGATCGCCCCCGGGATATGCCCCGCCTCGTATTCCTCCGCCGGGCGGACGTCGATGACCGTCACCACCCCGTCGGCCGCCCGACGCCACAACTCCTCGGCCTCCACCGGCTCCAGACTGTCCTTGGCCTTCAGATAGGTGTCGACCAGCCGGTGAACCTCCGCCTGATGCCGTTCGGCCACGCTCCGGAGAGCGGCGACGGCGTCGATCACCAGATCGTCCGGCAAGGAGTAGTAGACATTGAGCCCCTCCCGGCGGGCGGTGACCAGCCCGACCCCCTTGAGCGTCTGCAAATGCTGGGAAACGTTGGCTTTGGTCAGTCCGCTGAGGGCGGCCAGCGCGTCCACATGCCGCTCCCCCTGGGCCAGATAGTCGAGCAGCTCCAGCCTGCTGGCGCTGGAGAGAGCCTTCCCCACGAGCGCGAATTGTTCAAAGAGTTGTTTTTTTACGCTCATACCATTACCCCTGCCCAGAGGGAAAAGTAATCAAGCAATCACTTGACTATCTGCCATGCCTCTCCTATGATAGCGCGCAAGGGGTCGGCGGACAACGGGCATTGGCCGGACCCCCTCCCAACCTTCCCGAATGGAGAGTAAACCATGAGCGAACCGTCTCTTCTCATCATCCTCTCCGGCGAGCCGTACGCCGGGTCGGACCGGACATGGAACGGTCTTAGGCTGGCGGAGACCGCCCTTGGGGCCGGGGCCGTGGTCCGGATATTTCTCATCAACGAGGGGGTCGACGCGGGACGCCCTGCCATCGTCCGTCCCGAAAACTCTTTCGACCTGGGCGCCATGCTGACCGATCTGGTCGGCAAGGGGGCCGAGGTTCGCTACTGCAAGACCTGCATCGACCGGTGCGGCGTCGGCGCCGGGGAGATGGCCCCCGCGCTTCTGGTCGGCTCCATGAAGGGACTCTACCAGTGGATCGCCGGGAGCGACCGGGTCGTCACTTTTTAAAGGATCGCCGTCATGACGCAAAAGATCGTCGTCCTGGGCGCCTCGTTCGGCGGATACCACGCCGCCTGCGAGCTGCGCCGACTCCTCGGGGAATCGGTGGCCATACAGGTGGTCTCCCGGGAGGATGAGTTCGTCTTCATCCCCTCGCTCCCCTGGGTCATGGTCGGGACGACCGATCCCGACGCCATCCGCTTCCCGGTAGCGAAGCGGTTCGCCCGGTTGGGCGTCGCCTTCGCCCACGACGAGGCGGTCCGGCTCGAACCGGCGCAGAGCCTGGTCCGGGGGATCAAGGGGGACTACCCGTACGACTATCTGGTCGTCGCCACCGGCGCGGAGCTCGACTTTTCCGGCGTACCGGGGCTGGGGCCGTCGGGGGGGAACAGCTATGCCCTGTTTTCCATCCATCAGGCGTTGCAGGCCAAGAACGCGCTGGCCTATGCGTTGGAGAAGGGGGAGGGGTCGCTGGTCTTCGGGAACGCGCAGGGGGCGTCGTGTCTCGGCCCGTCGTACGAGGCGGCTTTTCTGGTCGAGACGATGCTGCGCAAACGGCGGATGCGGGAGCGGTTCTCCCTCTCGTTTTTCACCAACGAGCCGTTTCTGGGACATTTCGGCGTGGGAGGCTTCGGCGCCATGACCCGG
>JADGCD010000047.1 GCA_015229165.1 Nitrospinota bacterium
CGGGTTTGAGCAGGTCGAAGACCTTGGCGTGTTTGCTTTTTTCCCACGACTGGTAGATCGCCTTGTGGCATTCCTTGCAGGTGTCGTTCCCCAGGAATTTCCCCTTGGCGGCAAGGGAAACGCCGGGCGCCAGCAGGATGGCGAGAATCGTCGCCGGGATGACGGAGCCGAGAAGTCGGAGCATCGGAGAATCCCCCCCCCTTGAATGATATGCGCAACGGTCGAAGGCCGGTCGTCATTCTACCACGCGCCCTTCGGGGTGTCCCTTGCCGGGACCGTTCATGCGCAGTTGACGCAGAGGCGGCCACGACGCCGACTTTTGTGAGAGACGAAAGGAGAGTAAAGGGCTCGTCCGGCCCGTCAGCGGTTGGCGGAGAACATCTGCTCGGCGGTGAGGGTGACCTCCCGCATCAGTTGCCGGATCGGCTCCACCACCCCCTGGTCCCAGCCGGTCAGGCCGATGCCGAGGTAATGGAACTCCTCCCCCACATGGTAGGTCGCCATCACCATCGGGGCGCGCAACCCGGCGGCGTCGAGGAAGGCCGCGCTCTCCCGGGGGAGCGAGTTGGCGTTGATCACCGAGAAGACCCGGGGATTGTGGGGGTCTCCCTGTTCCGAGGCGGGGACGAACGGGAACATGGCCGCCAGCGCGACCCCCGTCATCCGGGGGTCGCCCTCCACCGTCAGGCGTCCCCCCGCGTCGTATGAGAACGTCACCACCGCCGTCACCGGCTCCAGCTGCGCCAGACGCTGCTTGAGCCGCCCCATGATCGAGCGGAACTCGGCCGCCCGGTTCCCCGCCGGGTCTGCCTTGATGGCCGCCACGGCCACATAGGTGGCCACCTCTTTCAGGAAGTGGCCGAACCCTTCGACCCAGACCTTGGAGAGCTTCCCCGACAGGGCGTCCTTCTCCTCCCCGGAGGCGTAGCGGATGAGCCCCTGCCGGGAGCTGAGGTAGATGCTCTGGCCGTCGTTGGAGGCGGCGTAGTCGGAAGCCAGCTTGGCGAAGTGGAGCATCTGGGCGGGGGGGGAGACGCTCTCCCCCTCGTCGACCCCGGCCACGCCGATGGCGGCCCGCACGACGGTTCCGGCCACGCTCCCTTCGAGCGCCTCCTTCTCCACCGCGCGGCGGAGCCGGTCGGCGAAAATGGAGGCCCCCGCCATGTCGGCGCCGGGCAGGATCATGCCGAACGTGGCCCCCTCCAGCCTGGCGGGCTGGTCGGTGCGGCGGCAGAGCTTTTCGATGACGGTGGCGGCCTTGACCAGCCGCTCCTCCCCGGCGGGAGTCAGCAGCAGCGAGGGGTCGAAGTCGGTGAGCGTGGCCACCACAAGGCCGAAGGGGCTCTTGAACCGGCGGCTCCGCTCCACCTCGTCGGCGAGACGGGCGGCGAAGTGGCGTGAGTTGGTGAGCCCGGTCAGTTGGTCGACGTTGCAATGGGCGTCATACCGGTCCTGCGCGGCGGCCAGCTCCCGGCGCAGCGCGGCCAGTTCCTTGTCCCGTTCCCCCAGGAGCCGTTCGGCGTCGGTCAGTCGGTCGTTCATCATGGTTTCCATTAAGACAATCCGTCGTCACCGTGCCGGACCGGCGCGTGCGCTTTCCGGTCCGCCGGGCGCGGCGGAACCTTTTTTCCGAGAGGTTTTCCGAATCCCCTTCCGGCGCGACGCCCCGCAGGCGGCGACGAACCGGCATCGTTCGGGGCGGGGGGATGACGCTCCCTCCTCCGCCGTGCGTTTACCCATCCACAGTGAAGAATGGTACCATTTGCGCCGGACGAGTATCGGTTCGATTGTTGGTTCAATTTTAGGTTATCGCACGGGCGCCGTCAGCGCAAAGACGCTCGTCGGCGCAAGCGCCCCTTTGTCCGCTTGCCAACGGGGGCGGTTTGCGTATAATGTTGCCTTCGCGCTCCTCGCGGCGCGACCGTGGCCTCATCGTCTAGCGGTTAGGACGCCGCCCTCTCACGGCGGAAACAGGGGTTCGATTCCCCTTGGGGCTACCACACCTGCGTGCGTCTCCCCCGTGTCGTCCCGCCCTAGGCCTTTTTCCGTTTTGCGCTCCCTTTCCGCCTCGTCCGCAGGGGTAATATGCCGGTACCGCGCCGTATAAGACAAAAGAGAGATTGCCTGACGCCGGGGGAGGGGGTAATCTAGCGGGGGCGGCGAATTCCCCGGGTATCCGGGGCGCGGAACGTGTCGTCGCCCGCTGTTGAACCGATTCGCACATGCAGGAGCTTCAATGCTTTTTGATTTCGTTTGGGGCCTCTTCTCCTCCGATCTCGCCATCGACCTCGGCACCGCCAACACGCTGGTCATCCAGAAGGGGCACGGCCTCGTGCTCAACGAGCCCTCCGTGGTCGCCATCCACAACGACACCAAGGAAGTGAAAGCCGTCGGCGCCGAAGCCAAAAAGATGCTCGGCCGGACCCCCGGTAACATCACCGCCCTTCGCCCCCTCAAGGACGGCGTCATCGCCAACTTCGAAGTCTGCGAAGCGATGATCCGCTACTTCATCCAGAAGGTCCACAACCGCCGGTCGATGGTCCGGCCCCGGGTCATCATCGCCGTCCCCTCGGGGATCACCCAGGTCGAGAAGCGGGCCGTGCGGGACGCGGCCATCTCCGCCGGCGTCCGGGAGGTCTTCCTCATCGAAGAGCCGATGGCGGCCGCCATCGGCGTGGGGATGCCGATCTCCGAAGCTTCGGGCAACATGATCCTCGACATCGGCGGCGGCACCACCGAAGTGGCGGTCATCTCCCTGTCGGGGGTGGTCTACTCCCGCTCGGTCCGGGTGGCGGGCGACGAAATGGACGAGGCGATCGTCAACTACATCAAACGCAAGTACAACCTCCTCATCGGCGAACGGACCGCCGAAGACATCAAGAAGACCATCGGCAGCGCCTACCCTCTCGAAAAGCCGGCGACCATGGAGATCAAAGGGCGCGATCTGATGCAGGGGATTCCCAAGACCCTCATCATCAACGACGAGGAGATCCGCGAGGCGCTGGCCGAGCCGGTGGCCACCATGGTGGAGACCGTCAAGATCGCCCTTGAGCGGACCCCGCCCGAGCTGGCCGCCGATATCGTGGACAAGGGGATCGTCCTCGCCGGTGGCGGATCGCAGCTCCTGGGACTGGACGCGTTGCTGCGCGAGGAGACCGGGCTGCCCATCATCATCGCCGAAGACCCGCTCAAGGCGGTGGTCAACGGCGTCGGCAAGGTCCTCGAGGACTGGGATCTGCTCCGCCGCGTCGCCATCTAGCCGGGCGCCGGAAGCGTTTTCGAGGCAGGCGATGCAAGGCGAAACCGGGCGGGACGGCCCAGCGCGCGCGACCATGGGGGAGCGTTACAGGTCCGGTTCCTGCGCCGCTTCGCCGCGTCGGGCGCAACGAACGCCCCCTTCTCCGCCCGCGCGGGGAGGGGCCACCGACCCGACACGATGAACGGTTCCTCCTCCCGTCGGCGCAATTTCGCCATCTTCGGCGCGGTCGCCGCGGTCAGCCTCGTCCTGACCCTCACCAATATCCCCGGGGGGGGCGGGCTCGCCTATACCGAGCGGGCCTCCATGACCCTGCTCGCCCCGTTCCAGCGGGCCATCGCCTGGGGGGTTCAGGGCGGCCACACGATCTGGAAAAACTATCTGGCCCTCGTCGACCTGAAGAAGGAAAACGAATACCTCCGGGTGACCGCCGACCGGCTCGCCTTCGAGAACAACGCGCTGGTGGAGCGGCTCAAGCAGATCAAACGGGTGGAAGAGCTTCTCGCGTCGCCGCAGGGGGTGGCCTATACGACCGTGGTGGCCCGGGTCATCGGCCGCGACACCAGCAACCGGGTGCAGATCGCCATCCTCGACCGGGGGACGGCCGACGGCGTTGAGGAAGGAATGCCGGTCATCACCCACCGGGGGCTGGTGGGGCGGATCGTCCGGGCTTCGACCACCGTCAGCAAACTGCTGCTTATCACCGACGTCCGCTCCGCCGTCGACGCGGTGACGCAGGAGAGCCGCGACCGGCTGACCGTGGCCGGGGTCAACGAGGAGCGGCTCGACGTCCGTTATCTGTCGGTCGACGCAGACGCCCACGAGGGGGACCGGGTGGTCTCCTCGGGCATGGGGGGGATCTTCCCGGCGGGGCTTCTCATCGGAACGCTGGTGGGGGTGGCCGACCAGGCCGACTCGCTGTTCAAGGAGGCCACGGTGGTTCCGGCGGTCGATTTCGACCGGCTGGAGGAGGCGCTTGTCCTGAAAGTCCCGCGCCGACCGGCGCCGGTTCTCGAAGATGCGCCGACCGACGGGGAGCGGATGGAGAGCCTCCCGTGAAAGGGCTCCTTTACGCGCTGGCGATTCTCCTGGGGTTCACCCTTCAGACCACCGCCTATCATTTCTTCGGCCCGCTGGGGGTATGGCCCGATTTCGCCCTGATCCTGGCCCTCTACGGCGGCTTTCACTGGGGGAAGGAGCGGGGGGCGGCTTTCGGCGCGCTTCTCGGGTTCATTCAGGACATCCTCTCGTGGCAGTCCTACGGGTTCTTCACCTTCTCAAAGGGGGTCACCGGCTGGCTGGTGGGGTTGCTCAAACAGCAGTTCCTCAACGACATGCTGCTGACCTACCTGATCCTGGTCATCGGCGCCACCCTGTTCGACGCGGCGGTCTACGGCCTCTTCGCGTCGGTCTTCCTCGACCTGGAGATGACCGGCCCGTTGCTTAAGGCGCTGATTCCCCAGATCCTGCTCAACGTCGGTTTCTCCTTCGCCTTCACCTGGCTGCTGGAGCGGATCCGCCCGCTGCTGGACCGGCTCGGCGCACGGGACAAGTACCGTTTCGACGACGTGCTTAGATAGGCCCCCTGCGCGGGGGTCTCGCCAAGGGCTCGACGCCTTACTCTTCCCGATCACCGTTTCCCTTTCTTTGTCTTCATCACCTGCTTGACCATCTTGCCGAACCGCTTGTCCGCCGCCCGCCGTTTCGCCTCGTCCGCCCGAAGATGGGCCGAAGCCGCCTCCCGCAACAGCTTCCGGTAGCTCTCGAACCGGCGCCGATCGAGCCTCCCTTCCGTCACCGCCGCCGTCACGGCGCATCCCGGCTCCCCCTCGTGGGAGCAATCGCCGAAGCGGCACTGGCTGGCCAGGGTCACGATGTCGTCGAAGGTCTCTTCGATTCCTTGCGCCTCGTCGCCGGTGAGTCCCAGTTCCCGGAATCCCGGCAGATCGACCACGATACCCCGTCCCGGCAGTTTCAGGAGCCGGCGGGTGGTGGTGGTATGGCGCCCCTTATGGTCCCCCTCCCGGACGGCGCCGGTGGCCATCAGCTCCTCTCCCGCCAGCCGGTTGACCAGCGACGATTTCCCCGCCCCCGATTTGCCGAGAAGAGCCACCGTCACACCGCAGGGAACGAGGGTCGCCACCGCGTCGATTCCTTCGCCGGTAACAACACTTACCGCCAGGACGGGGGCGTCGCCAGCCACTTCGAGGACCCGCTGTCGCTCCCCTTCAGGATCTTCGGCCAGATCGGCCTTGGTCAGAATGACGACGGGGGATACCGACCCTCCCCGGATCAGGGCAAGCCCCCGCTCCACCAGATTGAGGCGCAGAGGCTCCCCCAACGCAAGGATGAGAAAGGCGGCGTCGAGATTGGCGGCCAGCGGTTGGGCCCTGGCGCCGCCGGAGCGGGCCAGACCGTTCGTGCGGGGCAGGAGGCGGTGGACAAGAGCCCGTTCGTCGTCCAGCGGCAAGGCGATCACCCAGTCCCCCGCCGCCGGAGGCCACTGGCCGTCGTCGATCCGTCCCGACGGTTCGGCGATGCGCGTCCCCTGTTCGGTGACGATCCTTATCTCGTTCTTGCCCGGCTCGACGACCCGGGCCGGAACCAGCGGCGCTCCTTCGTCTGAAGCGATGGCGTCGGCGAAAAAGGGGGCGAACCCCCAATCGGTGTAGAAAGGCATGGTTTTCCCCTTCTGCGATTCGTTGATGATGAATCGGGGCGGGGGCGGACGTCAGGTCCGGCTCAACCCGCCATGGGAAAGGACAAGGGGAACGTTACGCACAAATCCTCCTTTGATCGGTACACCCCATTATAGCCCTTCAGGGGGCGATGGCCGTCTCTCCCCGCAGGTGTTTGGCTTTCGGTACCCACCACGACGGGAAATTGTAGCCGATCCCCGCCGGGCCGGGGTCGATCCCCTCGATCCGGGCGGAGACGATGGGGGTCGCCTCCGGCACGTACAGGAAGGTGTACGGCTGCTCTTCGGCAAGGATTTCCTGAATCCGGTGGTAGGCCTTCGTCCGCTCTGCCCGGTCGAAGGTGCGCCGTCCCTTTTCGAGGAGCGCGTCGACTTCGGCGTTGGCGTAGGAGATGAAGTTGAACTCCTTCGGGCCGGTCTTGGACGAATGCCAGATGTCGTACCCGTCCGGGTCGAGCCCCAGCGACCAGCCGAGGATGATGGCGTCGAAGTCGCGGGCGTCGATGAAGTTCTTGATGAAACTCGACCACTCCACCACCCGCAGGTCGACCTTCATGCCGACCTCCTTCAACCGCCGCTGGATGATCTCGGCGCTCTTTTTCCGGGGGGCGTTCCCCTGGTTGGTCACCAGCGTGAAGGCGAACGGTTTTCCCTCGCGGTCGATCACCCCGTCGCCGTCGGTGTCGGTCCACCCGGCCTCCGCCAGCAGGGCCTTGGCCCGGGCCGGATCGAAGGGGTAGTGGGCCACCTGGTCGGTGTAGGCCCAAGTCCCCGGCTTCATCGGGCCGGTGGCGGGGCGTCCCAGCCCCATCAGGACGCCGTCCACCAGCTCCTGCTTGTCGATGGCGTGGGTGATGGCGCGGCGCACCCGGACGTCCCGGAAGAGGGGGCGGGTGAGGTTGTAGCCGATGTAGGTGTAGGCGTTGGCGAGGTACCGGTACTTGCGGAACCGGTCCCATGTGGGGCCGTCGGTCTGGCGGGAGTACTGGAGCGGGTCGAGCCCCATCATGTCGATGTTCCCCGCCTTCAATTCGAGGAACTGGGTGGCGGTGTCGGGGATGATCCGGTACTGGACCCCGGCCAGGCGGGGCTCCCCTTTCTTGAAGTATCCCTTGTTGGCCGACAGGACCACCCGGGCCTGCGGCTCCCACCGGTCGAGGCGGTAGGCGCCGGTCCCTACCGGCTTGCGGGAGAGGGGGTGTTTGGCCAGATCGGACGGTTTGACATCCCTGAGCAGATGGCGCGGCAACCCGGTCATCCCTCCGATGTTGGCCAGCGCCGGGGCGTACGGTTCGGCGTAGCGGACCACGAAGGTGGACGGATCGGGGGCGGTCGCCTCGGCGATTTGCAGGAACGGCTCCTTGTAGGCCGACGGGACGTCGGGATGGACCATCATCTCGTACTGGAACAGCAGGTCGTCGGAGGTGAAGGGGGCGCCGTCCTGCCACACCAGCCCCGGGTGGAGGTGGAACGTGATGGTCAGTCCGTCGGGGGAGACGTCGTACGAGCGGGCCAGCTCGGGGATCTGGTTCATGTCCCGGTCGACCGTCAGCAGCGAGGTGAAGACGTACCCCTGGATGTCCGACGAGGCCGAATCGCCCGACAGGAAGGGGATCAGCGAGCTGGCGTCGCCGATGGAGGCTTCGACGAACAGGTCGCCGAAGTCGGCCGCCGTCGGCCCGGCGGCGGCTTTCTCCTGCGCCGGAGGGGGCGGGGCCGCCGGTTTCGGTTCGCAAGCGGCGACGGCAAGCAGCGGCAGAAGGAGCAACGGGATGAGGCGCATCGGTTTCCCTCGTGTTCGGTGACGGTAGCGCCAATTATAGGGGACTTACGCTTCGTCGTCTTCCTTTCCCGCCCGTCGGTCGTCCTCCTGTTTGCGCCATGCTGAAGCGTCGCCGTAGTCGGGGAAGCGGTAGTAGGAGGGATGGCGCCCCTTGGCGTAGCGGGCGTGTTTGATGCCGCACCAGTAGCGCTCGGTCCTCCCCGCCACCTCCCGGGCGTAGGCGATCACCCCGTTGCCGTAGCCGCAGTAGGCGCAGTTGACCTTTTCGAGCAGGTTCAGATAGGGGAGCCGGTGCCGGTCGACGATGACAAAGTCGCTGCGCCGGGCCGGTTCGAGCCCGTAGATCGGGAAGCAGATTTTCTGGAAGATCGTCACCGTCAGGTCGAGCAGGACAAGGGGGACGATGAGGGAATAGACCACCGGGGCGGTAAGGGCGATGAGGGGGCTCGCCTCCCGGACGAGGCGGACCAACCCCCGCCGGAAGCGGCGCTGGCGGGCGGCCACGCTTTTTTCGAACCGGGCCTTCCCCTGGGCGAACTCCACGCCGAAGCGGCGCCGGGTCTCGACCAACTCCCGCTCCACCTCCGCCTCCAACTCGCCGATCCGCCCGAGCAACTCCGCGATCCGCTGGTCCATCTTTTGGTTTCCTCGCGCTTTCTCGCCTGCGCGTCTTCCCCGCGCGATTTTTGACAGGCCAGGCCGTTGCTGAAGTCTCTTCCACCGCATCATACCCCCGGCGGCGGTGGTACGCTACAATGCCCGATACGCAAACGATTCCCCTCCATGGGGAGAGCAAGGAGCCCGTTCGTGACCCACGCATCCCCCGCCCCCTACGAAAAGTCGACGCTGGCCAACGGCCTGCGGGTTCTGACCATCCCCATGCCGGGGGTCCGGTCGGTGACGGTCATGGTCATGGCCGCCGTCGGCAGCCGCTACGAGAGCCGCCGGGAAAACGGCATCGCCCATTTCATGGAGCACATGTTCTTCAAGGGGGCGCTCCGCTACCCGGACACCATGGCGGTCTCTTCGGCCATCGACGGGGTCGGCGGGGTCTTCAACGCCTTCACCAGCGAGGAGAAGGTGGCCTATTTCGTGAAACTGTCGTCGGCCAAGAAGCGGATCGCCTTTGACGTCCTCTCCGACATGCTCATCAACTCCCGGTTCGACGCCGACGAGATCGAGCGGGAGCGGGGGGTTATCGTGGAGGAGATCCGGATGTACCAGGACGATCCGATGAGCAAGGTCCAGATCGACTTCAAGCGCCACTTCTACGGCGACCAGCCGCTGGGATGGGACATCGCCGGGCCGGAGGAGAACATCCGCGCCGTCACCCGGCGGGACTTCCTCGCCTTCCTCGACGAGCATTACGCCGCCGACAATCTGGTGTTGGTGGCGGCAGGGGACATCACCCACGACGAGAACGTCTCGCTGGCCCGGGAGTTCTTCACCTTCACCCGGCGTCGGGGGAAAAAACCGGCCCCCCCCTTCGCGGCGCCGACCGGCGGCGTCCGGTCGATCCTGACCAAACGGGAGATCGAGCAGGCCCATTTCATCATCGGCTTCCCGGCGCCGGGGGACGAACACGCGGACCAACCGGCGCTGAAAGTGTTCAACAACGCCTTCGGCGGAACCATGAGCAGTCGCCTGTTCCACCAGGTGCGGGAGCGCCGGGGGCTGGCCTACTACGTCCGCTCGGGGCGGTCGGCCTATACCGACACCGGGGCGATCAAGATCTCCGCCGGGGTGAACGTGGCCAAGCTGGAAGAGGCCATCGCCTGTGTCATGGAAGAGGTGGCCAAGGCGGCCGCCGAGGGGCTGACCGCCGACGAAGTGGCCAAGGCCAAGGAAAACATCAAAGGAAGGCTCGACCTGTCGCTGGAGGACTCCATGTCGATGGCCTCGCTGATCGCCGGGAGGGAAGCGCTCCACGGCGCCGTGAAGACGCCGGAAGAGCTGGTGGCCGAGATCGACGCCGTCACCGAGGCCGACGTGGCCCGGGTCGCCGCCACTTACCTTGACCGGACGAAAGCCAAGCTGGGGGTGTTGGGCCCCTACGACGACATCGTCCCCTTCGACGCGGCGCTGGGATCGTAAGCCGATGCGGACGATCCTGACGGTCTGCTCCGGGAACCTCTGCCGGTCACCGATGGCGGAATATCTGCTGCGGGACGAGCTGGCGAAGGCGGGGGTGGACGATATTGACGTGGCCAGCGCCGGGGTGTCGGCCTACGAAGGGGAGAAGGCGCTGGCCCACACCCGCGCGTTCATGGCGGCGCACGGGTACGACCTTGAGCCCCACCGGACCCGGCGGCTGACGAAGGCGATGATCGACGAAGCCCAGCTGGTCCTGTTGGCCGACCGGGGGCATCTGCGGGCGGCGACGTTGATCGCCCCCCATGCGACGGAGAAGTTCGTCCTGATGGCCACCCTCGACCCGGAAGCGGGAACCGACGAGATCGGCGACCCCTACGGCGGCGGGGACGAGCTCTTCATGGAGGCCTACAGGGTCATCAAACGGGCCTGCATCGCGCTGGCGGCGCGGTTGGCCGACGGGGATTGAGCCGGGGCCGTCTACCGCTCCTCTTCCCCCGGTTCGGGGGCGGGGACGCGGATGTTCTCCTTCGAGACGTACCAGAGCCGTCCGTCGATCCGGATGGTGACGACCTTGTAGAACATCCGCAGCTCGACCGCTTCCACCAGTTGCTTGCGGAAGTTGAAGAGGCACTCCCCCGTTTCGAGCAGCTTCGCGCGCGCCGGTTCGTCGTTCCCGTCGATCGCGTCCAGCCAGCGGGTCATCCCCTCCTTGCTTTTGCAGATCGGCGCCCCGCTCAGGAGCCGGTAGCTCTCGGCGAAGGCGGGCGGCGATACAAGAAGGAGCGCCAGCGAAACGGCCAGTGCGAATCGTCCCGCGTGCGTCATGATCGTCCCCCGTCGCGATGCGCTATTCGAGAAGCCTTCCCAGCCGACCCCAACGGACTCCCCATCCTTCGCCGTCCCACGACCAGTGTATCAGGAACGCCTTGCCGTGCATCAGCTCGCGCGGCAGGGCGCCCCAATAGCGGGAGTCCTGGCTGGCGTTGCGGTTGTCCCCCATCATGAAGTAGCTCCCGGCCGGGACGGTCGTTTTCGGGAAACGGTAGGCCGTCCCCATCGAGAAGGGGGAGGGCTCCCAGCGGGCGTACGGCTCGGCCAGCGGGGCGCCGTCGATGTAGACGGTCTCGCCGACCACCTCCAGCGTCTCTCCCGGCAGGCCGACGATCCGTTTGACGAAGTCGGTCTCGGGATTGCGGGGATACCTGAAAACGACGATGTCCCCCCGCTGCGGGTCGCCGATGCGGTAGCGAAGCTTGTCCACCAGCAGATGGTCCCCCACCAGCAGGGTGGCGACCATCGACTCCGACGGGATTTTGAACGCCTGCACGACGTAGGTCCGGACCGCCAGCGCCAGCAGCAGCGCCACGGCGATGGCTTTGACATACTCGCCGCCGAGGCCCCCTTTTCCGCTCGTCGTGTCGCTCATGGATTATCCGAGCGTCGTTCCAAGCCGGTCCCACCGGACGCTCCATCCGCCGTCCTTCCACGACCAGTGGATGAACAGCGCCCGGCCGATGAGGGCGGCGCGGGGGAGGAATCCCCACCCGCGCGAGTCGAAGCTGTGGTCCCGGTTGTCCCCCATCATGAAATAGGCGTCGGGGGGGAAGGTGACCGGGCCGAAGTCGCGCCGGGTCGGCTCGGCCGGGTCGAGCCGGACGTACGGTTCGTCCAACGGCTTCCCGTCGATGACGGCGTGTCCGTCGACCACCGCTAGGGTCTCCCCCGGCAGCCCGACCACCCGCTTCACCAGATCGGCGCCCCCCGGCTCGAAGGGGTTGGCGAAGACCATCACCGCCCCCCGTTCGACGGTTCCGAAACGGGGGGAGAGTTTCTCCACGATCATGTGGTCGCCGACGAGGAGGGTCTG
>JADGCD010000048.1 GCA_015229165.1 Nitrospinota bacterium
AGCCGGGGGTGAAGGTGTAGCTCTTCCTGATCTCGATGCCGGCTTCGTCCCGGTAGGCGTAGACGATGGTGTAGGGGCCGGAGGCCAGCGTCAGATCCCCTTCGGTGGAGACCACGGCGTAGTAGGCGCCGTTGATCTTCTGGGCGAACGACTCCCGGGGGAAGGTGAGCCCCAGCGTCGGGTAGGTGACCGGTTTCTTGAAGACCGTGTCCCCTTCGGCGGCGGTGGTGGTCTTGATGAAGGTGTCGTAGTCGAAAATCAGGTCGATCGGCTCCCCTTCGGCTTCATGGTACCCCTTCAGCCGGTAGTGGAGCGGAACGCCCCCCCGGTTGGTCAGGACCACCTCGGCCACGCCGGTGTCGAGGGTGATGGTTTTCTCGCGGGTGTCGGCGAGGGGGGCCACCGCGTCCGGAGTCGACGCGGTATCGACAGGGGCGGAGGGGGTGGCAAGGTCCGGGGTGGCGGCGGCGGTCGGCGCGATGTCGGCCGGGTCTTCGTCGACGGGCGGGAGTTCTTTCCCGGCGGCGGCCTCTTCGGCGGTCTGTTGCGCCTGGATATAGTCTCCGAAACGCCAGTCGTAATAGAACTGGTAGCCGATGAAGAGGGCCATCAGGATGATGACGGCGGTGACGGTGTTGCGTTCAATCATGGGACAGGGTCGACTCCCCCCTTGAAGAATGGATTGCAGCGGAAAAGACGCCAGGTGGCCAGAACCCCGCCCCGGATCGGGCCATGCCGGTCGACCGCTTCCGCCGCGTATTCCGAGCAGGTGGGATGAAACCGGCAGGCGGGGGGGAGGGCGGGAGAGACGAACCGTTTGTAGAAACGGAGCAGGACAAGGAGAGGCCCCTTCATCGACCGCTCCGTCGGTCGTGGGTGGGGCGGTGCGCGGAAGAGCGGGCGGGAAGGCCTTTCATCCGTTCGCTGGTCAGCATGTCGGCAAGATCCAGAAAATCTTTCTCGACCCCCGGGAAATCGGGGATCGGCTCTTTGCGAGGGTAGGCGCGGACGACCAGATCGACCGGGAAGGGGAAGCGGTGGCGGTTTCGCCGGAACACCTCCCGGGCCAGTCGTTTGATCCGGTTCCTCTTGACGGCCCCTCCCGATTTGCGGGATACCACCAGACCGAGACGCGTCCGCCCCCCTTCGCTTCGCTTCCAGATGAACTCGAGGAGTTCCCCTTTGCGTCGGCGTCCGCCCCGGAAGACCCGGTCGAACTCTTTGCCGCTGCGGAGACGGTCTTCCCGGGTGAAACGTAAGGAGGGGGAGGTTTCTCCCGATTCCTTTTCGTTTCCGTCGGCGTCCCTTGCGGGACTCTGATCACCCGGCTCGCCGCTCCGGTTTCCGGGGTCGCTTGGCTGGTGGTCGTCGGCGCTGGTCACCCGAATCGATGGGGCCGACGGGTCAAACCGTCAGCCTGCTCCGCCCCTTGGCGCGCCGCCGGGCCAACACCTTGCGGCCGTTCTTGGTCTTCATCCGGGTCAGGAACCCGTGGGTCCGCTTCCTGCGGGTGCTGTGCGGCTGGTACGTCCGTTTCACGTCGATCTCCTTTGACGGGCCGTCAAGACCCGGTTCGCATAAAATAAATGAGCATCCTATCCGAAACGTCCGACCGGCGTCAAGTCCGATTCGCGCCCGTTTTTCAAGTCAGTGCCGCACCGCCCGGCGCTGGATTTCAAACAGGTGGGCGGTCCCTTTCCGGGCCAGGGCCACCATCCGCCCCATGGTCTCTTCGTCGAACGGCTCCGCCTCGGCGGTCCCCTGGATTTCGACGAACTTGCCCGACCCGGTCAGGACGATGTTCATGTCCACATGGGCCGACGAATCCTCCCGGTAGTCGAGGTCGAGCAGCGGACCCCGGGGGCCGACGCCGACGGAGACGGCGGCGACCTGGTCCTTCAACGGCATCCGGCCGATCCGGTCCTTCTCCATGAGCCAGTTCATCGCCTGCCGCAGCGCGACGTAGGCGCCGGTGATGGAGGCGCAGCGGGTTCCGCCGTCGGCCTGGATCACGTCGCAGTCGACGGTGATCGTCCGTTCGCCGAGCAGGGCCTGGTCGACCACCGCCCTAAGCGACCGGGCGATGAGCCGCTGGATCTCCATGGTCCGCCCGCCGACCTCTCTGCGCTCCCGCTTCATCCGGGTGTGGGTGGCGCGCGGCAGCATCGAATATTCGGCGGTCACCCACCCCTTGCCGCTTCCTCGCAGGAACGAGGGGATCTCCTCCTCCACGGTGGCGACGCAGAGCACCTGCGTCCCCCCCACGGAGATAAGGCACGACCCTTCGGCGTGGATGTTCTTTTCGATCTCGATGGTGACGGGGCGCAGCGCGTCGTCGGTTCGTCCGTCGGCTCTCATGAAAGCTCCTTGTCGCAGGGCGGGTTCGGTGAAGGGGGGATGATACCATGCCCTTTCCGTTCGACACTGGTCACGGGACTTCGGCGGAGTACAATGGAGACCATGTCGTACGGAACGGAAGAACACGACACCATCGTGGCCCTCTCCACCGCCGCAGGGGAGGGGGGGATCGGACTGGTCCGCCTCTCGGGCGACCGGGCGGGGGCGATTCTCTGCGCTCTCTACCGGACCCCTTCGGGCTTGAAGCGGGAACGGTTCACCCCCCGGTTGATGACCTACGGTTTCGCCGTGGACGAGGGAGGGGCGAAGATCGACGAGATCATGGCCACCTGGCTGGCGGCCCCGGCCACCTATACCCGCGAGGAGATGGTGGAGATCGGCTGCCACGGCGGCGTGACGGTGACCCGGGCGATTCTCGAACGGGTGATGCGCCTTGGCGCACGGATGGCCCGCCCCGGCGAGTTTTCGAAACGGGCCTTCCTGAACGGGCGGATCGACCTGGTGCAGGCCGAAGGGATCATCGACCTGATCCGGAGCCGTAGCGAGAAGGGTTGGAAGACCGCCTTCTCCCAACTCGACGGGCGGCTGTCGGAGGCTATCGGCACGCTGGAGGAAAAATTGGTCGGGCTACTGGCGGAGCTGGAGGCTTCCATCGACTTTCCCGACGAGGAGCTGGAGATCGCCGATGACCGGCGGATTGGCGGCGAGTTGGCCGCGCTGGCGGCGGCGGCCGAGCGGCTGGTGGCGACCTATGGGCAGGGGCGTCTCTATCGGGAGGGGATCGGCGTCGCCATCGTGGGGCGTCCCAATGTCGGGAAGTCGAGTCTCATGAACGCTCTGCTCGAAGCCGACCGGGTGATCGTGACCGACACCCCCGGCGCCACCCGCGACACGGTAGAGGAGACCCTCCATATCGAAGGGGTGGCGGTGCGGATTGTCGATACCGCAGGTCTGCGGGAGACCGATGATACGGCGGAGCGGTTTGGCGTCGAGCGTTCGTTGAAAGCGGCCCGACAGGCCGACATCCTGCTTCTGTTGGTCGACCGGTCGTCCCCTTTGACCGACGAAGATCGGGCGGTGGTTCAAACGCTGGAGAAAGAGGCGATCAGCGCCGACGTTCTGGTGGTGGAGAACAAGGCCGACCTCCCCGACCGGCTGACCGGCGCCGACCGGGCGTTGCTTTCCACTCTGGCCGGGACGACGGTGGCTCTTTCGGCCAAGTCGGGTGAGGGGCTCGACCGGCTCCGCTCTGCTCTCGGCGCCCTGATGGCGCAGAAGGGTGAAGGATTGGGGGAGGGGCCGGTCCTGACGAGGGAGCGGCATTGCGCATTGCTCCGCCGGGTGGCCGAATCTGCCCGACGAGGGGGTGAAACGTTGACTTCGGGGCTCTCGCGGGAGTTCATCGCTGCGGAATTGGGCGATGCGAAGGAGGCTTTGGAGGAGCTGACCGGGAAAGTCGTCGATGATCAGGTGGTTAATCGAATATTTGAAGAGTTTTGCATCGGGAAATGAGATCCCTTCTTGTAACGGTCATAAATGAGAAATAGTAACGCCCATTTCGATGTCATCGTCATCGGCGCCGGACACGCCGGCTGCGAGACGGCCCTTGCCGCCGCGCGAATGGGGGCTAAAACCCTTCTTTTGACCATCAACATTGATCAGGTGGCCGCCATGAGCTGCAATCCTGCCATCGGAGGGTTGGCGAAAGGGCATCTGGTCCGTGAAATTGATGCGCTGGGCGGGGAGATGGGGCTGGCCATCGACGATACCGGCATCCAGTTTCGTACGCTTAACCGATCAAAGGGCCCAGCAGTTCAAGCATATCGGGCGCAGGCGGACAGACGGCTCTATCGGGAGCGGATGCGGGTCATTTTGGAGCAGACCCCCGGCCTCTCAATCCGGCAGGGGATGGTCACTTCTATAGAGTGTGCTGGGGATAAAGTGACCGGCGTCCGGACGGCAATCGGACAGCGGTTTGATGGGGCTGCTGTCGTTCTGGCGTCGGGCACGTTTCTTAACGGTTTGATTCATATAGGTGAATCAAAGATTCCTGCCGGACGGGCAGGGGACCCGGCGGCGGTGGGTATCTCGAAAAGCCTGATAGAACAAGGGTTTATCGTCGGCAGACTGAAAACCGGCACCTGTCCCCGTCTTGACCGGTCGACTATCGATTATTCCCGATGCGAGGAGCAGCCGGGCGATCCCGATCCCCGTCCCTTTTCTTTCTGGTCGAAGGGGATTGTCCAGCCGCAGGTCTCCTGCTGGATCACCTGGACCAACGAGGAGACCAGGCGGGTCATCGGCGAGTCGCTCCATCGTTCCCCTCTCTTCACCGGCCAGATCGAAGGGGTCGGGCCCCGCTACTGCCCCTCGATAGAGGACAAGGTGAAGCGGTTCCCGGAGAAGTCGAGCCATCAGATATTCCTTGAGCCGGAAGGGTTGACAACGAAGGAGATATACCCCAACGGTCTTTCCACTTCCCTCCCCATCGATGTGCAGGAGCGGTTCCTGCAAACGATTCCTGGGCTTGAGCGGGTGGAGATCATGCGCCCCGGTTACGCCATTGAGTACGACTACTGCCCGCCGACGCAGCTCTACCCGACCTTGATGACCAAGCCGGTGGCGGGTCTTTTCTTCGCCGGTCAGATCAACGGGACGTCCGGTTACGAAGAGGCTGCTGCCCAAGGGCTGGTGGCCGGGATCAACGCTGCCCGCTACTCCATGGGTGAAGAGATGGTGATCTTTCCCCGGCAGGAGAGTTATATCGGCGTCATGATCGACGATCTGGTGACCAAAGGGACTGAAGAGCCGTACCGGATGTTCACCAGCCGGGCCGAGTTCAGACTCCTCCTGCGGCAGGACAACGCCGACCGGCGCCTCTGCGATCTCGGTCATCAGGTCGGTCTGTTGCCTGACGACCGGTACGAACGGTACCGGCGAAAGTGGGAGCGGATCGAAGAGGGGATCGATTCCCTCGACCGGATACGCCTTTCGCCGAAGGACGAGCGGATCGACCCGGCCATGATCGGCGGACCCATGCCGGGAGACGGGGCGACGCTGAAAGAACTTCTGCGCCGCCCCGAGGTGACTCTTGACCTGCTCCCCGGCTTCGAGCGGGGCGACCTGACCGTCGACGAGCGAGAGCAGATCGAAATCGTCGTCAAGTATGAGGGGTATATCGACCGGCAGGAGCGGCTCCTGAAGAAGACCGCTGCGGCGGAACATCGGGCTATCCCCCCCGGGATCGACTATCGACAGGTGGCCGGGCTATCGACGGAGATCGTCGAGAAGCTCGGTCGTATTCGCCCCGCCAGTCTGGGGCAGGCGGGGCGTATCGCCGGTGTCACCCCGGCGGCCATCGCCATGCTTCATATCCATCTGGAGCGGGCTTCCCGCACGAAAGGAGAGCCCCCCAGTGCCGACTGACGCTCCGTTGCGCTTAATGCTCCCCTTCGCCACCGACGACGAGCTGGCCCGTTTGGTCGACTTCCGGGAGACCTTCATCAAGTGGGGGCGCAAATTCTCCTTCACCGCCGTGAAGGAAGGGGATATCGACCGGCTCCTGATTGCTCCCTCCGCCTGGCTCGGCTACGCCTACCGGAATGACCAGACCGCCGGTCCGGTCGCCGATTTTGGCTGCGGCGCCGGGATACCGGGGCTGGTGATGGCCCTGCTGCATGAGGCGCCCTATCTGCTGATCGATAGCCATACCAAAAAGCAGGGCTTCATCAGCCATTACGTCTTGACCCGGAAATTGTTTCACGTGAAACAATTCGACCGGCGCTACCGGGGGGAGGAGGACCGGCCCGGTGACATCGCCCGGGTCGTCAGTCGGGCGGCCGGGTCGATGGGGGAGGTGGCCCGCCTCTTTCCCACGGTGAAGGAGTTTGACTTCTTCAAGGGGAGCGACGCCGGGGAAGAGGGATTCCAGCTCATGCAGGAGAGGCCGGGGGTGACCCTTTTGCGCCTCGATACCCCCGACTGGTTCGGCGATCTTTCCATCATTCGCGTTACTCTCCCCTAACCACCCCTGTTTCCCCGATTGTTTCACGTGAAACAATCGGAGCTCAGTTGGGCGGCGCCGCCTTCTCCTCTCGGTCGGGCCATTATAGCACCACATATTATTACAATGCGTTGTCAGGATTGTTTCACGTGAAACAGTCATGGAACGCCCGCAGCCGCCACGCCGGGAGCCTTGTCGCTTCCGAAATTGCGCCATCCGGCTCTTGTCCCTCTCTTTCGCTGCTGGTATACTCGGGCCTGTTCTTGGTCAATCTCCCATTTGCGCGAAACCTCCGCCACAGGTCTATCCATGAAAAAAGTCATTTGCGTCGCCAACCAGAAGGGGGGCGTGGGCAAAACCACCACCACGGTCAATCTGGGCGCCTGCCTTGCCGTGGCGGATCAGAACGTCCTTCTGATCGACATCGACCCGCAGGGGAACGCCTCCACCGGGCTGGGGCTCGACAAGTCGGGGGGGGACGAGACGATCTACACCGCCCTCATGGAGGGGACCATCACGCCGGGGATGATTCAGGGGACGGCGGTCGACAAGTTGAAGGCGATCCCCTCCACCACCGATCTCTACGGCGCCGAAATTGAGCTGGTCACGTTCGAGGCCCGGGAGCAACGGCTCCTCCGGCTCATCGAGCAGATCTCCGACGATTTCGATTTCGTCCTCATCGACTGCCCCCCGTCGCTGGGGATGCTGACGCTCAACGCTCTCACCGCCGCCGACTCGGTGCTGATCCCGATCCAGACCGAGTTCTACGCGCTGGAGGGGCTCTCCCAGCTCTCCCGGACGGTCGAGATGGTCCGGGACGCCTACAACCCGAAGCTGGCCATCGAAGGGATCCTCTTCACCATGGTGGACGGTCGGACGACCCTTTCGCAACAGGTGATGAACGAGGTGAAAAGCTGGTACGGCGACCAGGTGTTCGTCACCACTATCCCCCGAAACATCCGCCTCTCGGAGGCCCCCTCCCACGGAAAGCCGATCATCCTGTACGATCTCAAGTCGAAAGGGGCCGACGCCTATATCGATCTGGCCCACGAGATGATCGCCAATCACAAGAAGAACACGGCCAACGCGCTGGCCCTCTCGCGGGAGATGGTGGTGGCCGACGACGACGAAACGGCAGAGGACGAAGGGGGCGACCGATGAGCCAGCAGGGACGCAAAGCGTTGGGTCGAGGGTTGGGGGCGCTGATTCCCCAGCGGCCGGTCGTTCCCCCTGCGGCGATGACCGGGACGCCGACCGGCTCCCCGTCGGATACGCCCGACACCGGGGACCGGGTGGTCGAAGTGCCGGTGGACAAAATCCGCCCCTCCCGGTTCCAGCCGCGCACGGTCTTCAACGAGGAGCCGCTCAAGGAGCTGGCGGAGTCGATCCGGGAGAAGGGGGTCATCCAGCCGGTGATCCTTTCAAAGAAGCATGACGGCTACGAGCTGATCGCCGGGGAGCGGCGGTGGCGGGCGTCGAAGATGCTCGGTTACGAGCGGATCCCGGCTATCGTGAAGGTGGTCCGGGACGCCGACGCTCTGGAGATGGCCCTCATCGAAAACATCCAGCGGGAGAACCTCTCGCCGATGGAGGAGGCGCACGCCTACGAGCGGCTCCTGAACGAGTTCGCCTTCACGCAGGAGGGGCTGGCCAAAAAGGTGGGGAAGAGCCGCTCGGCGGTGGCGAACATGCTCCGTCTTCTGAAATTGCCGTCGAAGATTCAGGACGACCTGGCCGACGGACGGCTGACCATGGGGCATGCCCGGGCGCTCCTCTCGCTCGACTCGGACGATCAGCGGCTGGAGTTCCGGGACCGGATTCTCTCGACGAACATGAACGTCCGGCAGGTGGAGGGGGCCACCCGCTCTGCGGCGGGGAAAGGGAAGCCGCCAAAGAAGGGCGCCGCCGATCCGAATATCGAGCGGCTGGCCATCTCCATCGAACGCCGCCTGGGGGTGAAGACGAAGATCGCTCTCAAGGGAAACGGGGGGACGATTACGCTGGCGTTCGCCGACGATGACGAGCTGGATCGTATCATTACAATTATCGGCGTTCGGTGACGGGCCCATCAAGAATGATGGTTGAATCTCCAACGTCGCTGGGGTACCATCCGCTATCGGACGCTTTCCTGTGTCCGGGGGGTGGGCGTTTCTCTTCGATTCTCTTTTCATAAGGCAAGGGCTCATGGCGCGTGACGCGATTGAAAAGGATGTCATCAAGGCGTTCCTCGGCGAAGATACGGAGTTCAACGGTCACCTGAACTTCGAAGGGACGGTCCGCATCGATGGGGTCTTCGAAGGGGATATCCTCACCAACGACAACTTGATCGTGGGCGAAAAGGCCCGGATCAAGGCGGAGCTGAAGGTGGGTACGATCATGATCCAGGGACGGGTGGAGGGGAATATCATCGCCTCCCGCAAGGTCCAGATCACCAGCAAGGGACAGATCGTGGGAAACATCTCGGCCCCGGCGCTCCAGATCGAGGATGGGGCGGTGGTGGAAGGGCAGATCACCATGGTGAAAAGGGACGAGGCGAAGGTCCGGCCCCTCATCCGCAAGGCGGTCAACGAGTCGGTGGAGTCGTCGGCTGCAGTCGAGAAATAACGCTTTTTGATCTCCCCCTTGCCACGCAGGGGGGGATCAATCTGGCATCACACAGGAAGCCGAACGCTTTGTTCGGCTTTTTCCATTTCACACGCCACAGGGAGGAAATCATGGTCGCAACAATATCGGGCGCTCGTTTCGCGGTCGCGGTGGCGCTGGTGGGGGGATGGCTCGCGCTGACGGGATGCGAGAAAAAGGGGGAGAGTGACGGGCTGAGCGTCCCGGCGGTGGATCTGTCGGGTGCGAAGGGGATCATCTCGGAGGAGTGCGCTACGGTGATGAAGCGGAACACGGAAGCGAAAATGGCTATGCAGGAGGAGCTGAAAGCGGCGCTGGAGGCCAAGGATATGCCGACGCTGGAACGGCTCAACGAAATAACCACGGCGCTTTCCAAGGAGATCGTGGACGCCTGCGGGGAGTAGCGCCGCAACCGCGACCGAATCGGGTTGCGCCTCTGCCAATGGTTGTATATCCTTGTCCCTTGCCTTCCGGGCGCCCGTAGCTCAACTGGATAGAGTAACTGACTTCGGATCAGTAGGTTGCAGGTTCGACCCCTGCCGGGCGCACCATCGGCCACCGGGCCGATGCGGGGGGCGCCGCCTCCATCTCGTCCCGCCGTCGTCTCCGCCGACTCCTTATTGACCGCTCATGGCGGTTCCAAAGTACTCTCGCCGCCGCTCGTTGCCGCCTCGGTCTCGAGAGGTCAACACCACGCGGCGTGACGGTCATGGGCGCCCTCGTGCGTGAGTTTCGCAGTCGTCTCAGGTGATACCGCAAGGATGATCGCGTCGCCTTCAAAGGGATCTGTTCGGGTCGCAATGAGGGGCGTACAATGGCGGGGTAAGGGGGGCCGATCTTTTCGCATCGATCACAAGGGTTCACATGCGTCGTCCGACTTCCACCTCGCCCTACTCGCCTAGAGGCTTTCTCCTCCTGGCGGCCCTTCTCTGGACCGGCGCGCTTTCGGTCTCCCTTCTGTTCAACATCACCAGCGAACACAATCAGGCGTATTCCCATGCGCTGCTGGCGGCCCGGGCCTACTACGCCAAGGATCTCTCGTATCGTCTCTGGGCCACAAAACATGGGGGGGTCTATGTTCCGGTCTCGGAGGGTACGCCGCCGAATCCCTATCTCGCCCACGTCCCGGACCGGGACATCACCACCACGTCGGGGAAACATCTGACGCTCATGAACCCGGCCTACATGTTGCGGGAGGTGATGGGCGATTTCGAAGCGCTCTACGGGGTGAGGGGGCACATCACCAGTCTCCAGTTGATGAACCCGATCAACCAACCCGACGGGTGGGAACGGCAGGCGCTGGCCTCGTTCAAGAAAGGGGAGGATGAGGTGGCGGTGGTGCAGGAGATCAACGGCGTCTCCCATCTGCGCTACATGAAACCGATCGTCACCAAAGAGGGGTGCCTGAAATGCCACGGCATTCAGGGATACAAGGTGGGGGACATCAGGGGAGGGGTCTCTCTCTCGGTGCCGTTGGCCCCATACGTCGATCGGTCGTGGGAGGAGATTCGCATCCACGCGGGAACCCACTTTGCGTTCTGGATCATCGGGCTGGGCGGAATCCTTCTCTTCTCCCGCCAGTTGGCCCGGTCGCTGGCGCAGAGGAAGGAGGGGGAGGCGGAGCGGGAACGGCTCATCGCCGGCATCGAGCAGTCGGCGGACGGAATGATCATCACCGACCGGAACGGTATCATCGAATACGTCAACCCGGGGTTCGAAACCATCTCCGGCTACACCTCCGCCGAGGCGGTGGGGAAGACCCCCCGCATCCTGAAGAGCGACGCCCACGGCCTGGAGTTCTACCAGACGCTCTGGGGGACGATCCTCTCCGGCCGAACCTGGAAAGGGACGATCACCAACCGACGAAAGGACGGGTCGCTCTTCCACGACGAGACGACGATCTCTCCCACGTTCGATCCGTCGGGCGCCATCGTCAGCTTCGTGGCGGTGATACGAGATGTCTCTCGGGAACAGCGGCTCCAGCGAGCGCGGGATTATTTCACGGCGGTCACGTCGCACGAGCTTCGGACCCCTCTTTCGAAGATCAACCTGCTCCTCCTCCTCGTGGGAAAGGGGAGGGAAGAGGGGGCCGGGCCGACGGCGACGCTCGAGAAAATGAAGGAGGTCACCGAGTCGCTCTACGACGATCTCGACTGGATGATGCGGCAGACCGGAACGATTTCGGAGATCAACCTCTCGTGGCAACAGAAGCGCTACGAGGCTTTTTACGTCTACCTGACGGTGGACGCCTCGGCCCGCAGGGCGCAGGATGAGGTGAAACGTCACCGGCGGGAGGTCGCGATCCGGGTGGTGATGGAGGAGTCGTTCCATCAGGTCATGGCCCAGGGGAACGAACGGATGATCGCGGCGGCGCTGGACAATCTTCTCTCCAACGGGGTGAAGTATACGCCGGACGGAAAGTCGGTCCATCTGCTGGTGTCGGTGGCCGAAGGGCGGGTCCGGATCACGGTGCGGGACGAGGGGAGGGGGATGTCGAAGGAGGCGATCTCGGAGGCGTTTGTCCCCTATTTTTCGGGCGAGGAGGTGGAGCATCACGCCAGCGGCAACTTCCGCTACATGGGGGGGGGGGTGGGGCGGGGGTTGAACATCGTGGAAATGGGGGAGGAATTTCAC
>JADGCD010000049.1:0-219 GCA_015229165.1 Nitrospinota bacterium
ACATTCTCCGGATCCTGGCCGACGTCTCCGGCTTCAACATCATCACCTCCGACACCGTCAAGGGGACGGTGACCATGAAGCTGCGCAACGTCCCCTGGGACCAGGCGCTCGACGTGATCCTGCGCAACAACGGGCTCGACAAGATCCAGGAAGGGAACATCATCCGGGTCGCCACCCGGGGGGAGATCCAGGCCGAGAAAGAGGCCACCGAGAAGATCC